>DASWXS010000167.1:0-4726 GCA_036405375.1 Bacteroidia bacterium | reverse complement strand
AACTGCTTCACCGTGTTTCTTTTCTTCAGCTAATTGGTTGTTTGCAGCTCCACAAATGATTTTGCATTTTAATTTGCTTAATGATTCATCATTTACAGTAGCACCTAAAGCACATGGAGCGTAAATGTCTATATCAAGATCGAACATTTTATCAGGAGAAGTAACAGTAGCTTTAAAATTATCTACAGCCATTTTCACTCTTTCTTCGTTGATATCATAAACGGTGATTACAGCGCCCTCTTTATGTAAATGTTCAACTAGGTGCATACCTACATTTCCAAGACCCTGAACCAGAACTTTTTTACCACTCAATGAATCGCTTCCGTATGCTTCTTTTGCAGAGGCTTTCATAGAAACGTAAACACCGTAAGCAGTAACAGGACTAGGATCGCCGCTTCCGCCCATTGATTCAGGCAAGCCGCTAACGAAATCTGTTTCCATTTTAATGATCTCCATGTCGCGGCTGTTCATCGCTACATCTTCAGCAGTAATGTATTTACCACCAAGGCTGTTTACGAATTTCCCGAAACGACGAAGGAAAGCCTCATTTTTCAATTTTTTTGGATCGCCGATAATAACAGCTTTTCCACCTCCAAGGTTCAATCCCGCTACAGATGATTTGTAAGTCATACCGCGCGACAAACGAAGTACATCATTCAATGCTTCCATCTCATTGTTGTAATTCCACATACGTGTTCCGCCAAGGCTTGGTCCAAGAACTGTATTGTGAATGGCAATGATCGCTTTTAAGCCAGTTTCGTTATCATTACAAAAAACAACCTGTTCATGATTGTACTGTAACATTTGACCGATCACAGGATTTTCTGCAAGTGGGCTTTTTTTGATGTCTACTACTTCCATTGGGGTTTTAAATTGAGGTATCAAATGTATGTTTTTTTTTGCTTCCGGCATAGTTATTTTAGACAGAATTAATATTACTTTTATAGGAAAATAAATGCCTTTTGTCTATCCGTTTTCTGGGAGTAAAGGCCTAAGCCCTTTGCACATGTATACGTACTTCTCACGATATTTTCTTGTATTGGTCATTTCAACTTTAACTTCTTTAGGAGTAAAAGCGCAATCTTACAAGCAACTCCTCAAAGAATTTGACAATTCGCTCCAGGAGAATAACCGGGCAAAACGGTTCGAGATAGGTTCCAAAATCAAAAATACCTGTAAAAAGGAGTTGGGGAAAGATCCTGTTCGCCTGGCTGAGATAGATAACTGCTTTGGAAATTATTACCTGGAAAATAATAATTATGATAGTGCGCAGGCTTGTTTTGCAAGGGCAGTAAATGGAATCTATGCAGTAAAGGCAGATACCAGTTTCGATTATGCGCTCTACCTTGGGAATATGGCTTATACCCTGAAACAAATGGGGTATTATGAAACAGCCGATAAATATTATGGAGTTGCGCTGCCCCGGCTTGCCAATTTTTTAGGCCCATCCAGTGAAGAGTATTGTATGTATGTAAAGCAGTATGTGGAATTAAAAGTAGATATGGGAGATTATACAACCGCAACTACTTACAATGAAGCTCTACTTTATTTCTTTAAAACGCTGAAAGGAGAAAGCAACAAAACCTACAGGGCCTGTCTTGTAAATAAGGCAATGATATTACAGGGACAAGGGCAATATCCTGAATCGGTAGAGATACATTATAAATCTGTAGAATCGGCGCGATCCGAAAACCCTTTGGATACGCTTGCCCTGGCAACCTGCCTGAATAATGTTGCTTACTGTTATCGTTTAATGGGAAACCATTCACAAGCAGAGTATTATTTCCTGGAAGCATATGAACTCGAAAAACAATGTAAGTCCATTCCATTGTCAGACCAGGCTTCATTGCTCAATAACCTGGCAATTGTTTATAAGGCGAAATCGGATTACGCCAATGCGGAAAAATGTTTTTTGAAGAGTATTGATTTGTACAATAAGGCCGGAATGACCTATTATATTGAAATGGCTAATCCTTGCAATAACCTGGGCGATATGTACCGTGTGTTGGGCAATTACAAGGAAGCAAGCAATTACCTGTCTTACGCCCTCGAAATCAGGAAACGCACCAGCGGGGAAGAGCACGAATACTATGCCAATGCCTTAAATAATATTGGCCTTTTACAATTGGAATTTGGATTACTAAACGACGCAGAAGTTACCTTCAAAAGATGTGAAGAGATTTATAAAGCAAAATTGGGTGAAGAACATGACAGGTATTCGTATATCCTGAATCAGTTGAGTTCCTTGTATGCAGCAAAAAAGGAATACTCCAAAGCACTTGAATATAAGAACAAAGCCCTTCGTTTGATGGAGCGGACGATCGGAAAAAAGCACGATCGATATGCCTTGTTTCTTTCTGGTAAAGGGAGAATTGAAGCGGTAATTAAAGATTATAAAAGTGCGATTAATACATATACAGAAGCAGCCGATCTTTTTGCTGCCAATTTCGGAACCTCTAATTACAACTACCTGGATATGATCCATAGCCTTGCAAATGTAAATATGTGGAATGGAAATTATAAAGCAGCGAGAAATTTACATTTAAAAGCGATTTATGGATATAAAAAAGTGATCAATGATAACCTGGCTTTTATGGGAGATGAAGAGAAGGCTGCGTTTTACATTTCGAACTCCGACCGCTTTGAAACCTTTGAAACTTTTGTTGTAGACCATTTCCGGAAATTCCCGAATGAGAAGGATGATAGTTTATTGAAAGCATTTATAGATGAACGCTTATGGACCAAATCTATTTTGTTGAGTGAGTCGAACTCACTTCACAAAACAATGACAGAGAGCAAAGACACTGCTGTTGTGAGTTTATATAACAAATGGTTTGAGCAAAAAAAGTATCTGCACCAGCTTTATCAATTTTCCAAACCGGAGCTGGAACAAAACAATATAAATGTTGCAGACGAAGAGTCGTATCTCAATAACCTGGAAAAATCACTTACACAATCTTCGGGAATATTTGCAAAGCAAAAGGACTTTCTCACCTTCGAATCGTTGAAAGGAAAATTAGCAAAGAATGAACTGGCCGTTGAGATAGTACGGGATGTGATTTATGTAGATACAGTTCCGGTAGTTAGTTATGCTGCCCTCCTGGTTGGTAAAGATTATAAAGCCCCACAGCTGGTGATCTTTGATAGCACCGCGTTTTTTGATACTTTGTTTCTCGATAAATATAAATTCAATATCCACGCAAACAAAACAGATAGATTATCTTACAATCGTTTCTTTAAACCGTTGGAAAAACAGTTAAATGGTATCACTAAAATTTATTTTTCACCGGATGGTGTTTACCAGCAGTTGAACCTGTATACCTTGTTCAATCCGCAGATTAATAAATACCTTATTGAAACAATAGAAGTGGAGCAGGTAACCAGTTTGAACGATCTGCAAAAGGAAAATGCTGCGTCAACCGAAATGAGTGCGGTACTTTTTGGGTTTCCTGATTATGAATGGAAAAAGGATCCTTCGACAGGCCCGGGATCCGAACAATTGCTTGCTACACGTTTTGGTTTTTCTGATCTGCCCGAACTTCCCGGAACAAAAAAGGAAACAGAGCTTATTTCGGATGTGTTCAGGAATGGTAAATGGAACACAAAATTATTTCTCGCAAAAGAAGCAACCGAAGAACAGGTAAAGAATACAGTAAACCCAACTATTCTTCACATTGCTACACATGGTTTCTTTTTACCTAATATGGATTATAAATCTGAAAAAGTACTTGGATTTGAAACAGAAACAGCGCGTCAAAACCCTTTATTGCGCTCAGGCGTTATTATGGCCGGAGCAGCGACCAAAGACACAACTATCGAAAAAAAGGAAGATGGTATTCTTACAGCTTATGAAGCATCTTTACTTAATTTGCAGAATACAGAGCTCGTGACATTGTCTGCCTGTGAAACAGGTTTAGGCGACCAGGTGGTGAACGGGCAGGGAGTGTATGGTTTGCAGCGTGCATTTTTAACTGCAGGAGCAAAATCCATATTGATGAGTTTATGGGTCGTGGATGATAATGCAACGCAAGAGCTGATGACTAATTTTTACACTGAATGGCTGAAGAATTATTCTTCAAAAACCAAGCGGGCTGCATTCAGAAAAGCTCAGCTCGAAGTAAAGAAACGTTATCCAAATCCTTATTACTGGGGCGCGTTTGTGATGGTAGGAAGGTAGTTTAATTCTTAATGAGATCTGGTCGAATGTGTAGTACGCGTCTTGATTCTTATGTCTTACATCTAAGACAAAACCTCATTATCGATCAACCTGATTCTTCCACAGAAGGCAGCGAATAAAGCAACCGCGTGCTGATCAGTTATCGAATTATATTCGTGAAGATTTTCTGCGTTCCGGATTTCGAAATAATCAAGTTTAAACAAAGGAGTTGTATTCACCTTTTCTGAAATGGCTTTCTTTACA
Source organism: Bacteroidia bacterium (assembly GCA_036405375.1). Classification (GTDB taxonomy): domain Bacteria; phylum Bacteroidota; class Bacteroidia; order B-17B0; family Aurantibacillaceae; genus JADJDM01. The sequence continues at coordinate 306 of DASWXS010000167.1, read as the reverse complement.
TCTTCAGCATTACTTCCATTGAATAATTGCTTTGCCTCTTTCATCCAAACCGGAATATGTGCTGCCTGTTTTCTTTCTTCCGGCGTAAGCAAAGTATTTCGGCTGCTCATGGCAAGTCCGTCTGGTTCTCTTAAAATAGGACAGGAGACTATTTCTACAGACATGTGTAATTGCCTTACAAGTTCTTTTACAACCAATACCTGCTGGTAATCTTTTTGCCCGAAAAAGGCTTTGTGAGGTTTTACAATGTCAAACAACTTACTTACCACCTGGCCGACACCATTAAAATGCCCGGGCCTGAAAGCT
>DASWXS010000166.1:0-11850 GCA_036405375.1 Bacteroidia bacterium | reverse complement strand
TGATTTACTCCTGTTTTCTCTTTTTAAATAAATCAGCAAGAAGAGCTTATCTTCTTTTAAATTCGAATCATAATTAAGTATGCCCGGCAGTTTACATTGAGTAGAGAATCGGAAATACCTGAGTTCTACGTTATCCCGTTCTTTTTCAATTGCCATTTCGAGCAGGGATTTACCTTTCTTAAAAAAAACCAATTTTTCAGCCGGGTTGAACGCGTGCTTACACATCATCATCATTGCCATAGCTCTGAATCCAACAAATATAGGTTTACTGGAAACATCAATGTTATCTGTTGCCTTTGCATAAGCTTCGGCAGATTTATTGTTGGTAACGGAAGCATCAAGCATTTTCCTGAATATCATAATATCCTCTGAGGTCTCAAGCCCATCGGAAAAGAAAATAACCATAAGCATTTGTATTAAAGGCCATCTCATAATAAATGAAAACTATGTTTAACATAAGAGCCCGCCAATAATCCCAGTTTATGATAATTCGGAATCCTGATCCTGGTATTCATAATATTGCGTGATGATACTGATTTGATCTTATCAAACAAACTCTTGTAGTAAACGTATGCAACATAAACACCAAACCTTGAACTTTTCGGTAACATTTTTATGCCCTGCAAAGCATCTGCGAAATCTTTTTCAATATCTTTTTCTATTTCAGCTTTTTCCTTTTCCGAAAATGCGCTCATGTTTACTTTTGGGAAGTAAACTCTTCCCAATACGTAATAATCAGCTTTTAAATCACGCAAAAAATTCACCTTCTGAAAAGCCGATCCCAAATTCATCGCAGCTGGTTTCAGCTTTTTATACAATACCTCATCTCCTTCTGTAAACACCCGCAGGCACATTAAACCAACAACCTCAGCGGAGCCAAGTATATACTGATGATACGACGAAGTATTATGTGTGTTTTTATGCAGATCCATTTCCATGCTAGCCAGGAAACAATCAATGAGTTCATATCCTATATTATACTTATGCACCACATGCTGGAAGCTATTTAATATCGGGTTTAAACTGATCTTTCTTTCCAATGCTTTATAGGTATCAGCTCTGAATTCTTTCAGCAACGCCTCTTTATCATAACCGTCAAACGAATCTACTATCTCGTCGGCATAACGAACAAAACCATATATACTATATATCGGATCATGCAATCGCCTGTTTAAACAATGGATCCCCAAAGAAAAACTTGTGCTATAGGAGCGTGTGGCAAGCTTACTTGAAGCGACCGAAACCTTATCGAATAATTGTTTCATACTGTTTTGGGACTAATTGTTTATGTAATTCTTTTGCAGCAAGCCGGCCTGAGATCAAAGCGGGGGGAACGCCCGGACCGGGAACAGTAAATTGACCAGTGTAAAAGAGGTTATTTATCTTTTTATTTCTTAATGTGGGCTTTAGAACCGCAGTCTGCGTCAGCGTATTTGCCAAACCATACGCATTGCCTTTATAAGCATTGTAGTCATTTACAAAATCGTTAACACAATAACTTCTTTTGTAAATCACATTCTCGCTGAAAGAATCTCCACTGAAATTTTCAATTCGTTTAATAATTCCGTTAAAATACTTTTCGCGCTCAGGTTCCGAATCATTTAGCCCGGCTGCAATGGGGACCAGGATAAATAAATTTTCCATTCCGGAAGGTGCTACTGCCGGATCCGTTTTGGAAGTACAACACACATAAAACAATGGATTCGCAGGCCAACGTGGATCCGCATATATTTCGGCCGAATGCTGGTCAAAATTCGCGTCAAAAAATAAATTATGGTGTTGGAGTTTATTGATGCGTTTTGAAACTCCCACAAAATAGATCAACGCTGACGGAGCCAGTATTTTTTTATCCCAGTAATCCTGATTGTAATTGCGATAAGATTCATCCAACAGTTGCTGTTCCACAAAACGGTAATCTGCCGAAGCAACAACTCCATCCGTTTTAAGAGTGCCCAATGAGGAAACGAGTTCAACAACTTTATTTTCCGCGACATTAATTTTAGTAATCTTACTGTTAGCTTTAAACTCTACACCTAAAGAACACGCTAACTGATGCATACCTTCCACTATCTTATACATTCCGCCAAGCGGATAAAACGTTCCCTGGGAAAGCGCTGCATGATTCATTAAACTATAAAGCGCCGGAATTTTATTAGGCATAGCTCCCAAAAACAGTACAGGAAACTCCATCAGCGCAATGAGCTTTGGATTCTTGAAATAGGATCTTACATATGAGCTAACGGATTTGAAAAGGTGGGTTTTAGAAATTCCCTCTAACACTTCAAGGCTGGCAAACTCTGTCCACGAAAAGGCCGGTTTATACACCAGTTTTTTCATCCCGATGTCATATTTGAATTCAGCCTCCCGCAGGAATTTTTTCAGGGCAGCTGAACTTCCCTTTTCTATAGATTCAAATACGTGAAAAAGTTCCTGTTGCTCAGCAGGAACTGTGAGTACATCGCCTTTCCCGAAAATGATCTGGAAACCGGGATCAAGCTTTACCAACTCATAGTAATCCGAAGAAGTTTTTCCAAACGCGGCGAAAAAATCTTCAAAAACATCCGGCATCCAATACCAGCTGGGCCCCATATCGAAAGTAAATCCTTGTTCGTAGAAATAACGGGCGCGCCCCCCTATCATGCTATTCTTTTCGTGAACAGTAACTGAATGTCCCTCGCGTGCCAGGAAGCATGCAGCCGACAATCCCGAAAAACCACTTCCTATAACCGAAATCCTGGACATAATTTTGTTTAACTTTTACTCAAAAATATTAAACAAAAATTATTTATCCAAATATTTATAGAATTTTAAGTAAGTCATCCACACTTTTTAGGATACTTACACATTTTTCTTTCTTATAGATGTTTGATTCAGAAATATTTCCGCTAAGGAGCAGTTGGAGCGATTTGTACTTTTTAACCTGTTCCAGTATGTCATTTATTCGCTCTTCCACATTATGCCCGGTTATGAAGAACGATAAAAAATGGGTGAATTTTTGCTTGCTCAGTATGATTCCGAGATTGGCTGATGGAAGATTCTGCCCTAAGAATAGTGTAGAATATCCATTTGAACGAATTATATAGTCAGAAAACAATAGAGCGATATCATGCCACTCATTTTCAGGAAGAAACAGCAGAAAACGTTTATCCTTCTTATGCGATACCGGCAAACCATCAATAGCAGCCATTAATTTTTTCCTGATCAGATGAGAAGCAAAATGCTCCTGAACTGGCGCGGCTTTATCTGCACTCCAAAGCACACCGGTTTTGTGTAAAAACGGGTAAAATACATTTAACATAGCATTATACATTCCCATTCGCGTTACCGCTGCTGAAAAGATCTTTTCAAATCCGGCTTCATCAAAGGTCAGCATTGCTGCAACCAGGTCGTTTATGAATGATATATTCACGTTCCCCTGCTCAGGGCTATCCTTTATCTGAAGTATATGCTTCCGGATATCTGCATCATTGAGTCGGGCTATTTTCGATATCTTCCAGCCATTATCCAACAATGTAGCTACATTCAACAGTTTTTTTACCTGATCATCGTCGTAGTAGCGTATATTTGTTTCACTCCTGTATGGTTCTATAAGGTTATAACGCTTCTCCCAAATACGAATGGTGTGTGCTTTGATCCCGGTAAGACGTTCAAGATCATTAATTTGGTAGTATTCCATGTTTAATAAAATATACTCAAAATTAAACATAAAAATTACTTGATGACAAAAGCATTACAGAAATGAAGATGTCGAGGTTAATAACTAGTACCCCGAACCATTAATTCTCTCATATATAGGGGTAATTTTGGCACTATGTCAGATATAACCCATTATTTTACGCCTATCAATTTAGTTGAAATAAGCAATGATAGTGTTTACGATCCAACGCAAATCGGGGGTTCCATCACATCATTTGTAAATGCAGATGATTTTCCTGAACTGGAGGGTGTTGACCTCGCTATTATCGGCGTGTGTGAAGACAGGAGAAGTGAAAAAAGCCTGGGAGCTTCCAACGCTCCCGATGAAGTGCGAAAATTTCTTTACCAACTTTACCCGGGCAGTATAGAGCCAAAAATGATAGACCTTGGAAATATAAACGCAGGTTTTGAAGTAGAAGACACCTATTACGCAGTTGCAAATACCATTGAAGTTTTAGTGAAGAAAAACATTATCCCGGTTATCATTGGCGGATCGCAGGATCTTACTTACGCTCAGTTCAGGGGATACGAAAAACTGGAACAAACTATTAATATTGCTACTGTTGATGCTGAGTTCGACCTGGGCAATCCGGAAGAAAAACTCACCAACAAAAGTTACTTAGGAAAAATTATTCTTCATCAGCCCAATTACCTGTTTAACTACAGTAATATCGGTTATCAAACTTACCTGGTAAGTCCGGCTTCCATCAATATGATGACCAAGCTCTATTTTGACAGCTATCGCCTCGGCCAAATTCGTGATAATATACAGGAGGCAGAACCTATCATTCGCCATGCTGACATGCTGAGTTTCGATTTCTCCTGTATTAAACATGCCGACGCTCCTGCCCAGGCTGATGCACAACCTAATGGTTTTTATGCAGAAGAGGCTTGCCAGATGATGCGCTATGCAGGCATGAATGACAAACTTACTTCCATTGGTATTTATGAACTGAATCCTTCCTACGATGAAAGAGGGAAAACAGCACGACTCGCAGCGCAAATGATCTGGTGTTTTGTGGATGGTTTCTATAACCGCAAACGTGATTATCCTACACGTACCAGCAGCGACTATACACGTTTCCATGTATTTCTCCAGGAAAATAAATACGAGATCAATTTTTTTAAAAGCAATAAAAGCGACCGCTGGTGGATGGAAGTTCCTTATCCAAGCCACGAAAAATTGAAATTCGAACGCCACACTTTAGTGCCGTGCTCTTATAAAGATTATGAAACAGCATGCAAGGACGAAATTCCTGACAGATGGTGGCAAACGTACCAGAAATTAAGCTAAGATGGGTGTAGAAAAAAACCTGGAAGAACTAAAAGGGAAAATTCCCTCGCACGTAACATTGGTTGCAGTTTCCAAAACATATCCGGCATCAACTGTTATGGAAGCATACAATGCGGGGCAACGTGTGTTCGGAGAAAATAAAGTACAGGAGCTGTGCGAAAAAAAAGAACAAATGCCCGATGATATAGAATGGCATTTGATCGGTCACCTGCAAAGCAACAAGGTAAAATACATTGCGCCATTTGTTTCCATGATTCACTCGGTAGACAGTTTGAAGTTGTTACAGGAAATAAACAAACAGGCACGAAAATTTAACCGGGTCATTAACTGCCTATTACAAATTCATATTGCACAGGAAGAAACCAAATTTGGTTTGTCCTATGAGGAATGTGAAGAATTACTTGCTTCGGAAGAATACAAACAACTAAAAAACATCCGGGTTGTAGGGCTGATGTCGATGGCAAGCAATACTAACAATAAAGAACAAATCAGGGCTGAGTTCAGGTCGCTGAAGCAATTCTACGATAAGCACATTTCTTTTTTTGTATTAAGCATTGGAATGAGCAGCGACTACACAATTGCTATTGAAGAGGGTTCTACCATGATAAGAGTAGGCAGCAGCATTTTTGGTTCAAGAAATTATAATTAGTAAAACATGTCAGAACTATTTTCAACAGAAGCACTATTAAGTTTGATTCCGTTAACATTGATGGAAATCTTGTTGGGAATAGACAATGTAATATTTGTATCTATTGTACTTGCGAGGCTCAATAAGTCAGACGCAAAAAAAGCCGGCACCATCTGGATGATCGTTGGTGTTATTATGCGTGTACTTTTCCTGTTCATTTTAGGCTACCTCATCAAAGGAGAGAAAGTATTGTTTCATTTGTTTGAACACCCGGTTGCACTTAAAGATATTATTATGCTTGCCGGAGGTTTGTTTTTGCTGGTGAATTCCACGCTTGAGATCCATAACAAACTGGAAGGAGAAGACCCGGATGAGGCATTGAAAGAACAAAAGAAAAAACCCACCTCTTTTAAATCAATCATGTTGCAGATTATACTGATAGACATGGTATTCAGTATTGATGGAATTGTAACAGCAATAGGAATGGCAAACAACATTATAATTATGATCATTGCCATATTGATCAGTATGGCAACCATGTTTTATTTTGCGCCTAAGATTTCCGCGTTTGTTCACAAACATCCCACTTTCAAAATTCTCGCCTTATCATTCCTGGTTTTAATTGCAGTGCTGCTGGTAGTTGAAGGAGTGCACGTGGAGAAGATCCATATCCCGAAAGGTTATATTTATTTCGCGATGGCGTTTTCCTTTACTATTGAACTGCTCAACCTGAAACTGCGCAAAAAACACAAACCGGTTGAGTTGCGTTCGCCTACTCTGGAAGAAAACAAAGAGGGAAAAAACCCATAAGACAGCTTATCTGTAGCACTTCCAGGGCCTTCTTTACGAAAAAAAGCATTCTGCAAATTTTAATTCAAAATAGGTTTTTTTAGCTTAAATTTGTGCCTCAATTTTTAGATGATGGAAAACAAGAGAGTTCGTGTACGTTTTGCTCCCAGCCCAACCGGTGGCTTGCACATGGGTGGTGTGAGGGTAGCTTTATTTAATTACCTGTTCGCAAAAAAACATGGTGGTGATTTTATATTGCGTATTGAAGATACTGATCAAACCCGTTTTGTACCGGGCGCCGAAGAATATATTATTGAATCATTAAAGTGGTGTGGTGTTCAGCCCAACGAAGGTGTTGGTTTTGGTGACGGACCTCACGCCCCTTATCGCCAAAGCGAAAGAAAAGAATTAGGCATTTACAAAAAGTATGCAGATAAGCTGATCGAAGGCGGACATGCGTATTATGCATTCGATACTTCGGAAGAACTGGACGAAATGCGCAAGCGCCTGGAAGCTGCTAAAGTAGCTGCTCCACAGTATAATGCTGTGTCGCGCCAGAACATGCGTAACTCCCTTACATTAAGTGAAGACGAAGTAAAGAAATTATTGGATGCCGGAACTCCTTATGTGATCCGTTTGAAGGTTCCGCGTAATGAAGAGATCCGTTTCCACGATATTATCCGCGGTTGGGTAGTTGTAAATTCCAGCCAGGTAGATGATAAAGTATTATTGAAGAGTGACGGAATGCCTACTTACCACTTAGCGCATATTGTTGATGATATTGAAATGAAAATATCGCATGCGATGCGTGGTGAAGAGTGGTTACCAAGCGCGCCCGCTCATATTTTAATTTACCGTTATTTAGGACTGGAAGCGGAAATGCCTCAACTAGCACATCTTCCATTGATCTTAAAACCGGATGGCAATGGTAAATTAAGCAAGCGCGATAAATCAGGATTACCGATGTTCCCGATGAACTGGACTGACCCGCGCGACAACCAGCATTATGTTGGATATAAGGAAACCGGGTTTTTCCCTGAAGCTTTTATCAATATGTTGGTATTACTCGGCTGGAATCCGGGTAACAACATAGAGATCATGAGCAAAGATGAAATGGTTGAGCTGTTTTCACTGGAGCGCATCAACAAAGCCGGGGCAAAGTTTGATCCTGAAAAAACAAAATGGTTCAACCAACAATACCTTCGTAAAAAAACGGATGAAGAGCTTGCTGATCTGTTTGCTCCGATGGTAAAAGAACACGGCAAAGATGCATCGAAAGAGTTCCTGGTAAAAGCATGCAAGCTGATCAAAGAGAAAGCGCATTTTGTTACGGAGTTCTGGGGATTGGGTTCCTTCCTGTTCGAAGCACCGCAAACATTTGATGCAGGAGTATTGGAAAAACGTTTGAATGCTCAAACTTATGAGTTCATTGCTACTTTGAAAAATGAGTTGAATGCTTTGAGTTCTTTTAGCGCTGCTGAAACAGAAGCATGCTTTAAAACAACCGCAGAAAAAACAGGAATCGCTCCCGGACAGGTAATGCAATTGTTCCGTGTAGTAATCACCGGATTAGCGGGCGGACCGGCTTTATACGAAATTATGGAACTGATCGGGAAAGAAGAATCTATCCAACGGATGCACTTCTTTTTGGAGAAGAATAAAATCTAATTTTGCTTTTTTGGAATTAGTTCTATTCACAGTTCAGGAATAACAATCTGAATCGGATAGATACACTAACTTTTGCTTAGTTTTTGTATTCCAAGATTATAAAAAAGAAATGAGTAGAAATCTACCATTTCACTAATGCTTTTATCGTATGTATTTGCTCCGTTGTGTCCAGCACCTTTTTCCACACGTAGCAAAACATTTTTATTGTTTAATTCCTGGAGCGTTGCTGCAAGCTTGTATGAATGTACAGGAGCAACACGATCGTCGTGATCAGATGTCAGAATTAGCATGGAGGGATAGTTGGTATCCCTTTTTATATTATGCAAGGGAGAATAAGAAAGCAGATTCAGAAATTGCAATGAATCTTCAATCGTTCCATATTCGCTCTTAAAAAGAGGGCCTGCTCCGTATTTTTCAAATTTCAACATGTCGTGCAAGCCTACAACTGGTATTGCTACTTTAAACAAATCGGGCTGTCTGATCGCTGCTGCTGCCGTCATTAAGCCACCCTGCGATCCTCCGCTAATAGCGAGCAGATTTTTATTGGTATATTTTTTATCTATTAAAAAATGAGCAGCATTGATAATATCATTAACGGAATTATTCTTATTAAGAACACTTCCTGCATTATGCCACTTTGGTCCCAATTCTCCACCACCTCTTATCATCGCAAACGCATATATACCACCATTTTCTATAAACATAATTTTACCGGGATCAAACTGCGGCACAAAACTTTTTCCAAAACCACCATAAAACTCAAGCAAAAGAGGATGATCACTGGTTCGAGACATATTCTTTTTACTCATTATAAGCATAGGAACATTGGTAGTATCCGATTTATACCATACTTTTTTAATCTCATAGTCCTGGTATTCATAATTTACTTTGGTTTGATTAACAACATCGAATTTGTAAGAACTTATGTCCATACTAAGTAGAACAGGTGGATGCAGACACGACTCGTAGGCAAAATAAATCTTATTATTGTCGATATCATTGCCTTTAAATGTGTAGTGTGTTCCGAAGGGGAAAGCTACAATTTTCTTTATATTTCCTTTTGTATCAAAAACAATTAGTTTTTCTTCAGCCTGTTGGGTCGCAATTACATAAAAATGTCCATTGTAATACTCTGCATCTTCAAAAACGGCGTCACTTAATGCCGGAATCATTTCTACCCATTTCTTTGGGTTTTTACAGTCCATTCCTATAATTCGTCCTATAGAACCAATTCCATTCTTAAAGATCAATGTATCTTCGTGATTATCGACAAACTCGAGGTAGAATTTGGTTTTGCGGCTCAGTGGTTTTAAACCTTTCAGACTTGTTTCCTTATAGTCATAGTATAAATAATTACTCAGACCATTTGCCTGATCATGATCACTTATGATGAGAAATCGTTCGTCTCTGCTAACGTTAGTATAGAAATAATTAAGGGGTGCGTCATTTCTTTTGTATACCAGACTGTCCTTATCTTGCAGATCGCCGAGTTTGTGATAATACAGATGTTGGAATTTCGCAACCTCCGTATATCTTCGCTCTTCATTGATACTATCATAACGTGAATAGAAGAATCCGGAACCTTTCCAGGTAATGGATGAAAATTTCACATTGTATAAATGGTCATTTAATGTTTTACCGGTTTTCAGGTCAACAACTTTTATCTCTTCCCAATCACTTCCGTTGCGATTAAAGGAAAAAGCCAGGTAATTTGAATTGGCCGACACAGCGAATTTTTTTAAGGATAGATTTTCTTCCGGCTTTGTTTTCAGAGCTTTTGTTACATATAGTTCCTGCCAGGATACATTAGTCAGGTCATCAGTGTAATAAAAGTCAAAGCACTTGTTTTCATCATCTGTATGTGGCACAATAAAGTACTTGCCGTATTTTTTTGGACTTAGATAAGAGATTAGTGTATTTTTGGTAAGGCGTTGTTGTATGTTGAAACGATAAGGAATTTCCTTAATGTAGTTATAAGTGAATACATTCTCCTGATCGATCCAGTTTTTTAATTCCGGATCGTTTTCATTTTCCATCCAGCCATATTCATCTTTTATTACTTTTCCAAAGTACGTGTTTTCCTGCGCCAGCTGTTTGGCTTTTGGATAGGATGGTAATGTTTTTTGTGCTGATAGGAAGCCGGTTATTATTACCATGCATACTAATAAAAAATCTTTACTTTTTATTTTATAAATATTCATATTCTTTGTTAATGTAAAAATCAAAGGGTATTATAAGACAACTATTTTAGTTCTTCTGTAATTTCTTGTGTAAAATCCTTCATTCCATTTCTAAATTATCCAAAGTATAATTCGTTCTCAAAAGTTAAATTGATGCATTTTTTAGAAACAGGAAACCATATATAAGTGTGCTGTGGGATATTAAAGAATAATTCATGTAGCTCGATGAAGTCAGCAAACTTCATTTCAAAACCTAAACTCGTTAAACTATCTCCTATAACCACAATAGTCTCACTCATTAATTGAGGAAAATTGTCTGCTATGTTTGCTAAAAAATGATTTGTTTTTTTTAAATGTTCGGGTTCACTTTCCCTTAGATCAAGAAAGTAAATGTAACTGTTTTTCAACCAATCAATTCCATTAAAGCCTATAGAATGGGACTTTTCAATTTCTTCAAAGTAAATATTTACATTCTCATTTACCTTGATAATACCATCATCTATTTTGTTCTTTAGTAAATTTAATAATTCGCTGTCGTATACTGTCTTCATATTTAGTTTGAAAATCGTTTAATTATCTCATTAACTGTTTTTTCAGAAGCATTAAAATTAAAATGTGGCCCTTTTTCTTTTCCCGACCAAACATTAAGAGGAGCAGCTGTGCTGCGCTGGTTTTAATTTGTAATTGAAACCTCTCCTAAAAAAATAGCGACAGTCCATTTTTCCTCTGTTCTACTACCTAAACAAAAAAGAACGTAAAATCATTTTGACACTTTGCTTCGTCACTCCTGTCTGCCGACAGGCAGGTCATACCATTTCCACCGACTTACATCGGCGCTACAAACATTCAGCTCCGATGGAGCTGCTAGGAATTTTTATTTCATTTTTCTAAGATTTTAGCTTTTGTATCAAGTATCAATTGTTGATTATTCATTATAAAATTATAAAAGCTAAGAAAAGAGGATTGATCAATTATTCTTTCTATTTCTCTTTTAACATAATCACCCATATCCGGTGTTGTTTCATCTAAATAATGAAGTCCTACGCAAGGATATGTGCCTTGATAATTAACCATTACACACCCAATTTCGATTGGATATTTTTTAAGTTGATCGTTACTTTTAAGAACTTCAACAAGCCATAGAATAGTGATTAAATCCAAATTTTGGATACCCTCGAAGTGATTTAATTTACTTATTGAATCCGACTCTATCAATTGATAACCTTTCATTTCATTTAGTTTAATGCATTAATAATACTTCTATTCCTTTTGAGATTAAATATTCATACTCTCTTGCAGTAAAATAACCATTTGGTACCCCCGGAATATAGCCATTTCTTACTGGAGGGAGTGTTTTGGGATCAGTTGCGATTCCAAATTTATCGCCTCTTACTATTCTTGAATCTAACCATGCTTTATTATCAGCCCAAGTAATACGTGGTTTTTTAATCCCTGACTTATGCCATGTATCAATCATTGCATCATCTGAGAACTTTAAAAGATCATCCATTTTGCCAATTACTGTTGTTTTCGATCCCTGAGAGCAGCTGTGCTGCGCTGGTTTTAATTTGTAATTGAAACCTCTCCTAAAAAAA
>DASWXS010000165.1:0-4531 GCA_036405375.1 Bacteroidia bacterium | reverse complement strand
AATGATCTTTGCCGTAAGTTTTATATTGTCATCATTCAGCTTCATCGCTTCCCTGATGTAAGCAATCATCTTTTTATCCGAAGGAAGATCTTTCACCGAAGTAATTCTTCCCATGTGCCCCATCGCTTCTTCTGTTTTGGCCATGACCAGAAACTTTTCTGAGTCCTTCATCAATTGTGCTTTCCAGAACCCGAACGCACAGTGTTGTTTAAATGATGCCATGCTGCACATCATTGCACCTTTATAATCAAAGTGCGGAAAACTCCACTTCATTGTTTCTTCCACTTCTGGGCAGGTCTCATGCACAAGCTCACGAATGTGTTTTAATATGGGCTTTGCGAAGTCAGCCGATTTTGCAATATATGCGTCGATGCGTTTATCTGTTTTTGCCATGAGCTGGAATTAAGATTTTATCTTTTTACCGGTAGAATCAAAATAAACCGTTTCCCCATTAAGTGTTGCTTTCACTTTTCCTTCCTGCAATACTTCTACTGAATCATACTTGGCAGGGACAATTTCTTTTCCCTGTTTGCTTACTACTCCCTTTTTTCCTTTTGCATCCACTATCACCATCCCATAAGTCATTTCGTCCGTAATATCGGAGTATTTAACTGAAGCTACTTTTTTATTCGTTGTGTCAGCTACACCAAATAACTCATTCAGCTTAACAACAATAAGTCCGGTATTTTTTTGTTTATATACCGCTTCATACTTTATAGGTGTAATTTCTTTTCCCAGCTTATTGATCAGGCCATGCTTGTGATCGTGCATTACCTCTGCTACTCCCTCTTCAAAATCGTGTATGTTTTCATACTTCAACTTTACAATCTCTTTTCCATCCCTTGTAATGAATCCCCACTTTTCATTTATACCTACTGCAGCAAATCCCTCTTTAAAACTATGCGCTGCTGTATACTTAAGAGCTACCACTTCCTTTCCTGTCTTATCAATGAAGCCATACTTCCCATTCAGCATTACGTCAGCCATTTCCTCATTAAAATCATAAACAAAATCATATTTCGGACTTGCTATTTCCTTTCCCTGTGGATCAATAAACCCCCATTTTTTCTCCACACGTACACGGGCTGCACCATCAACAAACGGATCTACTTCATCATACTTTCCTATTACTTTTGTTAAGGCACCGGTTGACTTGTTAATTATTTCCCAGGTTCCGTTCGTTAATTTTACTTCAAGATTTTTATCAACCTGGGCAGTTGATACAAGCTGAAAAATGGTACACAAAAGAATAATGGTTTTAAACTGGTATTGAATTTTCATATACACTAAATTACATCGTTTTCTTACTATTCTAAAACTTTATAGAGATACTTGTTCCTTTTTCTGACATCACCTCTACTTTCGCCTCAAGTTGCTCTGCCAGCAAATTTACTAATTGCATTCCAAAACTCTCACTGCTTTTGAGATCAAAATTTGCAGGCATTCCAATTCCATTATCGGAAATAATAAGGCTATCCTTTTTTGCATCAATTGATATCTCACCCCGGTTATTTTTAAACGCGTATTTAAATGAATTACTGATAATTTCATTCATAATAAGCCCGACCGGGATCATTCTATCAATCTCAAAACAAAAATCCTTTGGTATATTCAATTTCAACAATACATCCTGCTTATCGTATGTGTTCTGTAATTTATCAAACAGCGATTGCGTATATGCTAACAGGTTAACTGCGCTCAGGTCGGAGTTAGCATACAACATTTCATGAATAAGCGCCATGGAAACGATACGGTTTTGACTTTCACTAACGAGCTCCGAAAAGGCCATGTTATCTGCATTTTCGGCATGGAGTTTCAATAGACTGGTAATGATCTGCAGATTATTTTTAACACGGTGATGAATCTCCTTCAGTAATGTTTCTTTTTCTTTCAATGTAGTACTGATCTTTTCTTCTGCTTTCTTCCGTTCGAAGAAAAGCGGTACCTCATACTTCGTCTTAATCTTTTTACCTTTCCCTTCTTTTTCCAAATAACTATCAATTTTATTAGGAGGTGCCATAATAAATGTACAACTTTTATCTCCTTTCGCCCTGCAGGAGATCTCAACAGAAGTAAGTTCAATTCCGAAACTCTGTTCGCACCAGCCCGATGAATAACCTGCATTCATAGAGCAAACCGGGAAAGTGGTTTTCTCCTTCGAGCGGATCCATGAATCTGCTTCAAATGAAAACGGGTGATGATATTTAAGGTAGAAGTTCACATCGGGGCTGGGATTACTTTCCGGAAGTATATCTACAAATGCCCAACCGGTGTAAGCAAAATGAATTGGTCCGGCAGATAGTTTGGAAATAGGATCCTTTAGCTTCATTCGCGCATGGAAATTCTTTGCATCTTCTATTCCGATCAGGTGTGCCATATCAAACAACAGGTTGCGGCCTATCCGGGCTGCTTCATTCCGTGGCCTGTCCGAATACAGTTTCATGATATTCTTCAGGAAATCATTGGCAAGTGATTCAGCTCTCATCAACACATAACGCTGACCATTCACTTCTATTTTGGAAAGGCTCGGATTTGCTTTGAATGTCTGAAAATACTTTTTTACCGTTTCAGCTGCCTTATCAAATATAGGTTCAACAGCTTTGGGAGTTTTTACTGTTTTTTTATCGGTATAAAAAACTTCCTTTTTCTTTTTTAAGGCAGCATTTTCCTTTTCAAGTTGCTTGATCCTCTTTTTAAGATGTTGGACGGTTTCCGGAGCTTTCATTTTTACCCGATTAACAGCGGTAAATATATACAAAGCTCCTTAGCTCTGCTGCTTTTTTCCGGAAAACTTAGTTATCGCCACTAAACCAATTAACGTTATCAAACCGTTCCAAACAATCAGCTCATTTCCTACTTCGTACCCGCCAAACCATGCCTTGGAATAAGTACACAATACAAAACAAATAACCGGGGCTATGATGCAAACAACAGGAACAAGAGCATCTTTCAGACTTTTTTGCCAGAGCAATCCATATGCGAATAAGCCCAGGAGCGGTCCATATGTGTATCCTGCAATTTTCAGAATCGTATCAATGATAGCACTGTTATTTAAAGCAGCGAAAACAAGAATCACCAACCATAACAACACCGCAAAACAAATATGGATCGTATGCCTATATCTTGCCTTCTTCTTTTCTTCCATTTCTTTCTTGTCGAGTTCAAACATATCCACATACATAGATGTAGTAAGCGTGGTGAGCACCGAATCTGCACTACTGAATGTTGCTGCAGTAAGTCCGATAATAAATACCAATCCGGCAAAAATACCCAAATGATTAAGCGCAAGATTCGGGAACACTTTATCAGTGATCACTTTTCCGGTTTCCGGGTTCACCGGTAGGTTAATACCAGACTCATTATAGTAAAGATATAGCATCGCCCCTAAAGCCAGGAAAAACAAATTTACAATGATCAATACAATGCTGAACCAGAACATATTTTTCTTTGCTTCTCCAAGCGATTTCATACTGAGATTCTTCTGCATCATATTCTGGTCGAGCCCCGTCATAGTAACAGCAATGAAAATCCCTCCTAAAAATTGCTTAGGGAAAAAGGATGTTGCTTTCCAATCCCAGGAAAAAACTTTCGAATACGGTGAATCGCTGATCTTTGAAATGGTATCACCAATACTCCAGCCAGTATGGTTCATTATGGCAACTATCGACAATACCACACCCAGGATCAGGAAAAGAGATTGGAATGTATCAGTCCACACCAGGGTTTTGATACCACCTTTGTAAGTATACAACAACATTAAAGCAATAATGATGGAAACGCTTACTGCAAACGGAACGTGGATTCCTTCCATTCGATCGAAAACAAAATACTGTATAACACCGGCAGCCAGGAATAACCTTCCGGCTGCTCCCAAAACCCTCGACAGGATGAAAAAGCTCGCTCCTGTTTTTTGAGTTATTCTTCCAAAACGTTTTTCTAGATAAGTGTAAATAGAAAGTACATTCATCTTATAATACAAAGGCAATAGCACATGCGCGATTACCAGGTATCCGAAAAAATAACCAAACACCAGTTGCATGTAGGAAAAATTAGCGCTGTTAACTGCACCGGGAACAGAAATATAGGTAACCCCGGATAAGGAATCACCCAGCATTCCAAAGGCTACTGCATACCAGGGAGACGCTTTATTACCTATAAAATAGGTATCCGAGTCACTGTTCCGGGAAGTAAACCAGGCGATCAGTAAAAGAAAACCAAAATACCCCAGGATGCAGAAGATGATCAATGTGCTTGTCATAAAGCTAATTTCGACTTTATTATCGATCAGATTTGTTTTCGTTTCCCGGAGTTCTTCACAGGAAAATGTTTACTAAAAATGTACAATTTAACAGCTCCAAAATTAATCATGGAGCGGGATTTGGCTTACCTTTGCATAATGGATTTTTCTTCCCGGATCATAGAGCGTGCTGTGAGTGAATTTGCACAATTACCAGGCGTTGGTAAAAAAACTGCTCTGCGTTTTGTGCTGCATATGCTCAAAAAAGAAACCAGTGACGTAGAAAACTTTTCA
>DASWXS010000164.1:0-3606 GCA_036405375.1 Bacteroidia bacterium | reverse complement strand
CAAAAATATTTTTCCGACGTTCACAGGGAGGGAACCTGCAAAATCTTCGCGGTGAACAGCCTATTCTTATTGCATTGAATCACCCCAACGCGTTCATGGACCCGATCGCTTTATCATGTATATTGGTTCACCCGCGAACTTTTTATATGGCCAGGGGCGATGCATTTAAAAAAGGCATTGTATCAACTATCCTTACTGCTACCGGGATAATTCCTATTTTTCGCATGAGGGATGCCGGAATAGAAGGTGTCAAAAAAAACAATGAATCGTTTTCTATTGCTTACAGGATCTGGAATAAGAACCATAAGATCATGGTATTTGCAGAAGGCTTGTGTATACAGGAAAGAAGATTGCGGCCAATTCAAAAAGGTACAGCACGTATGGCTTTTGGATTTATGGAAGAGTTCAAACGCCAGGACTTTCTTATTGTTCCGGTTAGTCTGAATTACTCCCATCCCGATCAGTTTGACAGTGATATTTATTGTAATGTTGGACAACCTATAGCAGTTAAGGATTACCTCCCACTCTACCATGAAAATTCTGCTAAAGCGGTAAATGAATTAACCCGCACGCTTGAAGCGAAAATGAAGGAACTAACTCCTCATTTGGAACACAAAGACAATGATGAAGTAATTGAACAGCTCCAGGATATCTGCAAACATCAGTTCCTTACTGAAAATAAGCTGGATCGTAACGATCTTAGTGATCACCATAAATACTGGGATTATATTACAAAGCAGTTAAATATGGTAACGAATGAATCCCCGGAAAAAGCAGAACAACTCCGGAAAACGACCAAAACGTATTCCGAAAAACTAAAAGAGCTGGGTATCTGTGATGAAAATGTATACAATTGCTCGAAAGTAATGACAGCCGGATTGGGGCTTTGGCTTATGTTGATAGCTGGCTTACCGGTTTATGTAATTGGAAAAGCGCTAAATTTTGTCCCATGGATTTGCTCACATGCCATTGCCCGGAAAACAGCTAAGAACATTGAGTTTTTTACATCTGTGAATTATGTTACAGGAGCATTTATATCTCTATTTTATCTTGCAGCCGAACTCATTATCTTATGGTGTATCTTCGGAGTATGGTGGTATTTGCCTGCCTATGCTGTTTTGAAAATAATGCTTGGACTTATGGCAGTAAAGTATTCCAGGTTCAAAAAATTGGCTCTGGGATGTATCCGGATTAGTTCGCTGGAAAAACGTAATGCAACATTGTTTAACGAATTAGTAGCATTAAGAAAAGATATTTTAAGTAATTTAACTGCTAATTCAGCGTTGTTAATCAGGCAGTAAGGTGTTTGGCACGTGCTTTGACCTCTTAGCCAGGTAAAAACAAATAAAAATGAAAGCGAGAACCAAAATAACTACAATTTCCGGGATCATAACCGGAGCTTTGTCCGTTATATTGATAAGTGCAGCCGGAGAAAAAAACGAGACCTATTCTTCAATCAATAATATTCAGGACGTAAAATACATCCGTGATCTCCCGACCAAAAAAAATGAAGCGTTCAAAACCGGGGAGGTATTAACTTATCGTTTGCATTATGGAGCCATTGATGCGGCTATTGCCACGCTGGAAGTAAAGCCTGAATTGGAGAAGTTTGCAAACCGCGAATGCTATCATATTGTAGGTACCGGAGTTTCACGCGGTAGTTTCGACTGGTTCTTTAAGGTTAGGGATAAATACGAAACGCATATTGATAAAAACGCATTAGTACCGTGGGTATTTAACCGTAACTGCCTGGAAGGCGGATACGCAATACATCAAAATTATATATTTAATCATTATAGCAATAAAGTGGATGTAGGCGGCGGCGAAACATTCCCGATATCAGAAGGAACACAGGATATGATCTCCGCATTTTATTCTGCCCGTAATGTGGACTTTTCGAACGCGAAAGAAGGTGATATTTTTGCTTTGACCTGTTTTATTGACAAGGAAACCTGGCCATTAAAAATAAAATTCGTTGGTAAAGAAACCATCAAGAGTGATATAGGTAAAATCCGTTGCCTTAAGTTCAGGCCAATTGTTCAGAAAGGCCGTGTATTTAAGAAAGAGGAAGATCTTACGATATGGATTTCTGATGATAAAAACCACATTCCTATTCGCGGGCAGGCAAAGATCCTGATCGGGTCAGTAAGAATGGACCTTACCGGCGTTAAGAACCTTGCAAATGATATGGCTAAGGTAGATTAAACAGAAAACAGCTTTTAAAATTTAACAGGCCTTTTGACAGCGGCCTGTTTTTTTGCCGCAGATTTGGAGTTGTGTTTACTCTAAATTACCGCTAATTATTTGCGCAATCCGCGTAAATCTATGAATTGTATAGTTATAAAAAAAGCCCCCTGACGATTCTGTCAGGGGGCCTTCTTATTAAGTAAAAACTACTTATTATTTTAAGTGTTTTAGGTTTAAACCGTACATTACGATGAAAGCGATTGGAAGGATCATTCCAATAACACCCATTCCACCTGCACCTTCAGCGATAGGGAAGATGAAAGGAACTGCCATTGCAACAACTTGTCCGAAAACATAAACATAGAAACCAGTTTTTTTCAGTTTCCACATCATGATCGCACCTACTAAGCAAAGGATAGCTCCTAAGATACCAGCTCCTAAGTTAATGTAAGCGTTAGTCATTGCATTACCCATTTGCTCCATAGCTTGTTGTCCTTCAGCTGTTACACCTTCTGGATTCATTTCCATTGCAGCATTTGATAAACCAGCTCCAATTTTATGAAGAGCAGCTACTGCTAAATAAGCAAGAACGCTCATTACGATAGCGATACCACTTCCAATGAAAGTTAAAATACATAATACTTTTAAAAAGCCCGGTCTTTGTGGGGCACCTGCATTTGCTGTTTGTTCCATGTTCTTTTTGTTTTTAATTAAGGGTTAAATTTTTAATTAATTCAAAGCTAAAATTATTTTAACATATTTTGGTTTTGCAAGTCCTATAGTTATTAACAATTATCCGTTAAAATGAGCAATTTTAGTTTGCGGTTTTTTATTTTATTGCTTTACAGTCACTTATTGCACACTTAATTTCCATTTTATGTAATTATTTTTTGCATTTTCTGTTGCATTATCAACATGTTCGATCCGGTAATGCGGAAAATATTCCTTTTTAGGGTCTACCACACAAACAATTTCTTTAAATGTGTGATTGCTTAACACTGTTAACCGGATTTCTGATCCCTTCTTATAGAAATAATTCAGCCATTGATGCAAATCGTTTTTCAACTGGTAGCCATTTACAGCTACAATTTCATCATTTATAGATAATCCCGCTTTCCAGGCTGCAGAATAGGGAACGATCATGGTTATTTTTTTATGCAAGCCATGCTCTGTAGCTTTAAATCCAATATGTCTTTCATAAAAAGCATGTGAAGGATGTTTGTGCAAGCGAAGTCCGAGGTAAGCAAAGCAATGGTTCAGCTCTTCCTCGTACTCATCCAAACCATATACATACTTCTTAAAGAAATTATCGAAATCTTTTCCCGAAATATGATGTATGATTCCTAATATATCCTGTTCGGTATATCCTTTTCCATTTTTATAGTAATCATTATAAAGTATCAGCATCAGGTCGCGCAG
>DASWXS010000163.1:0-1574 GCA_036405375.1 Bacteroidia bacterium | reverse complement strand
CATTTCAGGAGTATTATTTACCAGGGTTTTGCTCCAGATGTATATCGCTTTTACGTCAGGATTACTGAATGTAGAATCTTTCATGTCTTCTTTTATCGTAACCGGGAAAGTGAAATCGGCAATCTCTGAGTTGGGAACTTTTTCTTTGATGTTCAATAGCACCTTGTACATGTCCTGGTGCAGATCAAGTAATTCAACCGCATTGCTCCAGTAGTCGTCAAGAATAAAAAGTGCAGTATTAGGATTGAACTCCATATCGCCAAATTCTTTTTTTACTTTCTCGGTGCGTACCAGTTCTGCAAATGCATTTCGTTTTTCGATGAGATTGAAATATTTTTTCAGCTTGTAACGATATTCGTAGTAATAATTCAGGAGCAGGTATTCAACTCCCGGTTCTGATTTGACCTGCTGCTGATCAAATTCCAGCTGTTTGTTCACTATGTATAATTCCTTTTTTTCCTTCTGGTTAAAAGCAAGTGGCATTGATAGGTTCAGGCCGAAAGACATAAAAGTGCGGTTAGCAATGTTTGTTGCATATACATCATAATAATTGTAACGTGCATACGCCTTTAGTCCAACTTCACGTAAATATTTCGACTCATTCTTTGCATTTTCAATGATGGATGCAGGTAATGTAGTATCTGAGATCTGCTGAATGTAATTGATTTTTTTGAGCAGCTTTTCAAAGTCAATATCCAGCAATGGAGTTTCAAGTGTATCGTTTGGTTGAATGTCCAGTTTGGAGGCAATCTCGGAGAATGAACTGTACAGTTCAAACTGGCCGTTAATATCCGTTTTGTTTTGTAAGGCTTTCAGGTAATCGTCTTTGGTAATGTGCTTGTAGGCCCATAGCTTTTCAATTACCTCCATCTGCTGCGTATTTACTTCCTTTCTTTTTTTCAGGACAACTATTTTACGCTTATTGAAATTGGAAACTACCTGTTCGCCGCTTATTAAGTAAGAGCGTGAACTTTTTACAACAAAATCAGAATGTTTTATGAATTCAGCTTCGTTCTTTAATGTTTTAATTTTTCTCCGGTTATCATACAATCCACCTTTCAACAAGTCCCAATCTAATCCAAATTGAGCACGTTGCCTGAACACGATCACATCTTCCGGATCAAGAAAAGGAGCGCTGGTATTGCGTTGGTACCCGGCAACAATATTCAGCCCCAGGTCTTTACTATAAATAGTTTGTTGAAGCAGGTTCCTTTTTAGCAGCAACTGACTTCTCCTGTTCAAAACAGTAACAGCTGCATCGCTTTTTACATTCGTTTCTTTTTTGGAACGATCATTAAGAAGTTGATCAAATGTTTCGGTATTGTATTTATCCCAAATGGAATATAATTCATGAATGTATCCTGATATGGTAGAATCAGTTTTAGTGTTTGGTTGGGCTAAAAGAACTCCCGTACTAAATTGAATTAGTAGAAATAATAGGGAAGTATAGATTGATCTGATCAACCAGGTTTTTTTTAGGGGTATCAAAAGTACTAATAATTAACAGATTAGTGAAATAAACGGTCAAATAGTAGCATTTGTCGTAAGAAAAATCAATTTTAACAGTTTAAATC
>DASWXS010000162.1:0-3360 GCA_036405375.1 Bacteroidia bacterium | reverse complement strand
AGAGGGATTCGAACCCCCGGACCTGTTACAGTCAACAGTTTTCAAGACTGCCGCATTCGACCGCTCTGCCATTTCTCCGGTGCAAAAGTAGTATTTTATTTTCATTTGCAAATTATTTCGCGAAAAAATTCGTAAATTTGTAGTGTCCCCGCCCGTCTAAAATCCCTAAAAACAATGAAAAAGGTTCTTTTAATAAGTTTGGTTTTCATAACTCACTTATTCCCCGCTTTTTCCGCTGGCGGTTTGAAATCATATTTATCCTATTCTGTTTTTTATAGCCCGGAAAAAGGGACCTACCTGGAAACCAGTCTTACTATTACAGCGAATTCCATGATATTTAAAGGAACCGGGAAAAAGGTGTCGGGAGCTGTTAATGTACTTATTACCTTTTCGGGAGCTGATAATAAAGTTGCTGCCGGAAATAATTACAACCTTATTACCCCAACCGTAAGTGATACGGCCAAACGCCCTGGAATTATTGATGTTCAGCGTTATTTCCTGAAACCGGGAAAGTATACCATGGATATAACCCTGATGGATAAAAATGCGGGGGCGCCTGAAAAATACAATTTTACAGAACAGATCGAGATCAAATATGCTCCGAAAGATGTGAATATGTCGGATATTGAGCTGGTTGAATCCTATACAAAAACGGAGAAGGCAAATATCCTGAGCAAAAGTGGCTACGACCTGGTTCCATATAGCATCAATTACTATCCTGAAAGTGTAACTAAACTCATTTTTTATAATGAAGCATATGGAACGGATACTGTGTTGGGAGCTGATAAAAAAGTAGCAATGGTATATTTCCTGGAATCTGCAGAGACCTATGAAAAGATTGATGGTTACTTTTCTGTATCAAAACAAAAAACGCAGAAAGTGAACATATTGTTTTCGCAGCTAGATATCAAAAGCCTTGTTACCGGAAATTATAACCTGGTAACGGAGGTACGCGATGAAAAAGGAATGGTGCTTGGTCAAAAAAAACTTTACTTCCAGAGAAGAAATGCTGCGGCCAAAATTGATATTGATAACTTAGCAGCAATC
This sequence comes from Bacteroidia bacterium, assembly GCA_036405375.1. GTDB lineage: Bacteria > Bacteroidota > Bacteroidia > B-17B0 > Aurantibacillaceae > JADJDM01. The sequence goes on along the minus strand of DASWXS010000162.1, from coordinate 2,313 downwards.
GATCCAAACCAGATCTTTTCGAACGCATACACAAACAAAGATAGTCTGAAGTTATTTATTGAGTGTTTATGGCCTATTTCAACCGGAATAGAACGTGACTGGCAGGAATCACAAATTAAGAATGCCGATGCCAAGCTAATGCAACAATACATTTATGCATTCTGGAAAAATCGTAACGACAAGGACCCGGAAGCAGAATGGCTTAAATACTGGAAGCAGGTTTCTTATGTGAATAAAGCGTTTGCGTGTGGCAAGATAAGAGGATATCTTACCGATAGGGGAAGAGTCTACCTGCAATATGGCCCGCCCGATTCTCAGCAGCTGTCAAACAATGAACCTGATTCTTATCCATATGATATATGGCAGTACTACAGGTTGAAAGATCCTGCAACAGGCCAGATGCAAACCAATAAAAAATTCGTTTACTGGAACAGGGACCTGGATGGTAGTTGTTATGAGTTATTACATAGTGATGCAAGAGGAGAAATTAAGGAAGCAAGGTGGCAACTCAAATTAAAATCCCGTACACAAACCAATGTTAACCTCGATGCTGAAACTCCGGGTGAAACAACCTATGGTTCTGGTGCGGATGACCTGTTTTCAAATCCAAGATAATTTATGCCTGCCATAAAAGTTGCTATTGTTATATTAAACTGGAATGGTAAGCATTATCTCGAAAAATTTCTTCCATCTGTAATTTACAATTCACCCAAAGGCTCTGTTTTTGTTGCTGATAATTACTCTTCGGATGATTCGGTAGCATTTCTGAATGCAAATTACCCTGAAGTAACACTCATTCACAACAAAGAAAATGGTGGATTTGCAAAAGGTTATAACGACGCTCTTCAACATATAGATGCAGAATATTATGTGCTGCTCAATTCAGATGTGGAAGTAACAAGCGGCTGGGTAGAACCGGTTCTTGAGTTAATGGACGCAGACAAACAAATTGCAGCCTGTCAGCCAAAAATAAATGCGTGGCACGAAAAGGATCATTTTGAGTATGCAGGTGCTGCCGGCGGATTTATTGATAAATATGGTTATCCTTTTTGCAGGGGAAGAATTTTTGATGAGCTGGAAAAAGATGAAGGTCAATACAACAATGATCGCGAAATTTTTTGGGCAACCGGGGCCTGTATGTTTGTAAGGGCGGAAGTGTATCATAAGCTCGAAGGTTTTGATGCGGATTATTTCGCTCATATGGAAGAAATAGATCTGTGCTGGAGAATGAAGAATATTGGTTACAAAGTGTATGCCTCTGGTCAATCAACGGTATATCATGTGGGAGGCGGAACCTTGAATAAGGTAAGCCCCCGTAAAACATACCTGAATTTCAGGAACAACCTTATTACATACACTAAAAATCACTCGGGTTCATTGATGTGGCTTACTATTCTTTATCGCCTGGTGCTGGATGGTGTAGCAGGAACAAAATTTTTATTGAGCGGAGACGGTTCACACTGTTGGGCGGTATTAAAAGCACATTTCGCATACTACGGGGCACTTGGAAAAACATTAAAAAAACGAAAGGCATTAAGAAGTATGCAAAATTACAAACCCACACGTTCAGGAGTGTTGAATGGAAATATAGTTGCTTTATACTTCTTAGCTAAAAAAAGAAAGTTTTCACAGATTGAAGACCTGGTAGAATAATACTTTAATAAAACAGAACAAATGTTTACAGGAATTGTTGAAACAATGGCCCGGATCGAGAAGATCGAATATGAAAAAGACAATGTGCATGTCTGGTTATCGGTGCCTTTTGTGAATGAATTGAAAATAGATCAAAGCGTATCTCATAATGGTGTTTGTCTTACTATTGTGGAGTTTGATAATGGATTGTATAAAGTTACCGCTATCAGGGAAACACTGGATAAAACAACCCTGAAGCATTGGAAGGAAGGAACGTATGTAAACCTGGAACGATGCATGGCGGCGAATGGACGTTTTGATGGACATATTGTTCAGGGCCATGTTGACGAAACTGGCAAATGTATGGAGATAGAAGATCAGAATGGAAGCTGGAAGTATACCTTCGCCTATGCAGAACAAAGCAAAAATGTAACGGTTGAAAAGGGAAGTATATGTGTGAACGGAACCAGCTTAACGGTTGTTGATTCGGGTAATAATACTTTTTCGGTATGTATTATTCCATATACTTATGAAAATACTGTTTTCAGATATCTTAAGGTAGGAGATGAAATAAACCTGGAATTTGACATCGTAGGAAAATATATTGCACGCATGATGCAAAAGTAAGAACAGGAACTGTATTAATGAAAAAAGCCGCCTTGATTATAACAGGGCGGCTTT
>DASWXS010000161.1:0-1875 GCA_036405375.1 Bacteroidia bacterium | reverse complement strand
ACAAAACGCTGTGCAAATACTTGTCCTGCCATAAATAACAGGAAAACCAGGACACTGCTATATAAGCGTTTTTGCATAACTCAATGTATTACAAAAAATGGGAATGGTTCTGCCAAAAAAAATTAAATTTGTGGTATGCGTGCACTCTTCATAGCTTTTATTTTTTTTAGCTACTTCGGGAATGTGCATTCACAGGAAGATTCCTTAAAATCATATGCCAACCGCAAGCTCATCCTGGGTATTTCTGCGGGTGGAGCGGCTGTTGCAGGTTCTACAGCTTTGTATTATGCCTGGTATAAAGACTATAATACAGGATCTTTTCACTTTTTTAATGATAACAGCGAGTGGCTGCAAATGGATAAGGCGGGGCATACCTTAACCACCTTCCAGATTGGCAATGCCGGATACCACGCTTGCAGGTGGAGTGGAATGACAGAAAAGAAAAGTATTTTTATTGGCGGTTCAAGTGGTTTTGCCTACATGACCATTATTGAAGTAATGGATGGTTTTTCGGATGGTTGGGGATTTTCCTGGGGCGATATGGGCTGCAATGCAACCGGCACTACTCTGTTCATGACACAGCAATATTTCTGGAAAGAACAACGGATCAAACTAAAATTCTCTTTTCACCAATCAGAATATGCAAAGTACCGCCCCAATATCCTGGGCGAAAATTTATCGCAGCAATGGTTAAAGGATTATAATGGACAAAGTTATTGGCTATCGGTGAATCCATCTTCTTTTATGCGGGAAGAAACAAAATTCCCTAAATGGCTGAATATTGCGATAGGATACGGGGCTGATGGAATGATTAGCGGGCACGATGATTATGTAATTGTACAGTCGGATGGGAAAGTAATAGGAAATCACAGGTATAGGAAAACTTTGTTATCGCTCGATGTAGATTTGTCGCGCATCAAAACCAAATCAAAAGTATTAAAAGCTGTACTTAAAACGGTAAATTTCATAAAAGTGCCTTTCCCGGCAATTGAATTAAGCAAAGGGAAAGTAAGAGGACATTGGTTGTATTTCTAACAATCACAAAAGGTTTCAAAAAAACATCAGAATCATCAAATTATTTTAGTTAAAATCCTTGTAACGGGCTTTTGATAATTGTAAATTTAGTCGAAACAAGGAGGTACAAAGTGGGGAAAGCCGATACAAAATCATTGATATTTATTGTGGATGACGATGAGGATGACAGGAATTTTATATCCACGGCCTTGCAATCATTTATTGATATCAGCAACATAAGGCTTTTCGAAAATGGAAAAGAACTTATTGAAGAATTAAGTAAAGGAACTAATATCCCGAATTTAATTGTGCTTGACCTTAATATGCCACATATGGATGGCTTTGAAGCATTGACGCAAATCCGTAAAACATGGGCGGCAAAAGATCTTCCGGTGATCATTCTGAGTACCAGTAGCGATGCGAACGACAGAATAAAATGTGAGAAACTTGGTGCAAACAGGTATATCACCAAACCAACACAGATCAAGCAATATGAAAGTATAGCGGGAGACCTGATATTGCTTATTAATTCGGTAAAAGCAGAAGTTTCAAAATTGCCATACTAACAATTGTTTTGGTTTAGATAATTGTGTCAGTTCGAGCGAAGTCGAGAATTGGACATAAACGTTTCAGCTACGCCTGTCTGCCGATAGGTAGAGCAGATATGGCACGATGTGACATTCTGGAAGGAGTAAATTTTAAAACTCCAGTATAAATACAGCTCCGTCTTTATTTTCGAAACGAAAGTTGCCTTCTATCTGCTCAACAAGACCTGAAATAATATCCATTCCAAGTGAATAAGCATCTTTATTATCTGTATTTATTCCCGGACCATCATCTTTTATAAGCAATGTTCTTTTT
>DASWXS010000160.1:0-4625 GCA_036405375.1 Bacteroidia bacterium | reverse complement strand
CGCTGTAAAATTACCTTACATGGAATGTCGGAAGTAACTTTAACGTAATGTCCCATATGAAGCGGTATGGACATATAATTTCCGGGAATAAGCGAATGAACAATTCCATCGTCTGTAACAATATCACAGGTTCCTTCCAGCACCAGGAATTTTTCATATTGATCGTGATGAACTTCGTGCGGGGCTCCTAACCTGAGCCAGGCAATCGCAGTGGTCATTTTATCACTATGACCAATGATCTTTGCAAAGAAATCTTCGAAATCAGCAGGGAGCACCATGTCTGGCCTTTCCAGCCATGAAGTAAAATTTGCAGGTGTAATGCTTTCGGTTAAAACAGGCGGATAAGTAACTTTTTCTCCTCCATAAATTCGTTCCATATAATCAATGGTAGCTTCCAGCATTGGTTTAATGGTAACATCAACTTTAGGAGAAAGGCTTTCGGAATACGTCATAATGTTTTCTGTAATCCTTTCAACTTCTGCTGCAATTTCAGGGTGGCTTTCTACCAGGTTAGATATCTCCATGTTTTCCTGATCATTTGTAAGGCCAAGAACATACGATTCAAGTATTCCGCTATTTATATATTCTTTAATATCCATTACATCCAGGTAATAGTGCCGCCACGTTCAAAAATAGGAAATTTATTCGACTCAGAAACCTGTAATACTTACGCACTCAAAATTAATTTGGATTTCTACCCGATAAGTTTTTAATACATTTGAGCAAACAATACTGCTTTCTATATGAATATAGATCTTCAACCCCACCTGCAAAATGAATTCGTACGCATTCAGGCACTAAAACCAGATGACTTTGAAATTCTTTATGCTGTTGCCAATGATCCATTACTGTGGGAGCAACATCCAAACAGGGACCGCTATAAAAGAGAAGTGTTTGAGAATTTTTTCAAAGGAGCTATTGAATCAAAAGGTGCATTCCTGGTATTTGATAATAAAACCAACAAAGTGATTGGAAGTTCGCGGTTCTATGATCTCGACGTCGAAAAAAGCTGCATTGCCATAGGATACACATTTATCTCCCGCGATCACTGGGGCTCCACTTACAATCATGCATTGAAAGGGCTTATGGTTGATCACGCTTTTACATTTGTAAACACCGTGGTTTTCCACATCGGAGCAGTGAATGTTCGCTCACAAAGAGCAATCGAAAAATTCGGGGCAAAAAAGATCGGGGAAATAGAAATGGAATACTACGGTGAACCTGAAAAGTTGAACTTCATCTATGCCATTGAAAAAAGTAACCAGTGAAATAGCCCGAACCGGGACTAACTATATCCTGATTAACCCAGCCCTACACCAGGGAATCAACAAACCTTGTGCAGGGCCGGTGAAAATCAGCTGCCTTTCTATTTGCATTTTTAAATCCGTATTCCGAATAAGGTGATATCGTCGGTTTGCTCGTTACCATTTTGCCATAAACTGATCGCATGTTCAAGGATCTCTTTCTGGGCATTCATAGAATATTGATTCACCTCTTTAACCATCGAAATTATTTTTTTTATACCAATACGTTTATCCTGCGGGCCGCCAAACTGATCAGTTAATCCATCTGAAAACATATACAGGCAATCTCCTTTCTCCAGGTCGATGGAATGATTGGTTATTTTAAACTCTTCGTCCGGAGTTTCGCCAATACTACATTTGTCTTTTTCAAGCAGTATTACTTCACCCTTACGGATGATGAATCCACGCATCTTTGCAGATGCATAAGTCATTTGCATACTTTCTGTATCGATGCAACAAGCCATAACGTCTGCCGATTCGATCATTTGTTTTTTGCCATTGGAGTGAGTGACCCTGCTTAGTTCTTTATTCACTGTTTTCAGCATTCGCGAAGGATCGGAAGCTGTAAACTTCAAAATGCGGTTGATTGTGTTTAAAGCCAAAATGGAAATATAGGAAGCGGAAACACCATGCCCCGTACTGTCTCCAAGAATACAAATCAGTTTTCCGTCGCGTTTTTCTATTTTATAAAAATCACCGCTGATGATCTTTTGCGCTTTGTAAATCAGGAAGGCATCGTTCGAAATTGTTTTGATCTCTTCGGTATTATTCAAAAAAGCACTATGGATGCCTTTCGCATATTCAACGCTTTCCAGTAACTCCATATCAATTCTTTTTTTAGCCTGTCTTAACTCTTCTTCCGTCTTTTTTTGAGCGGTTATATCATAACTAACAATAATGTATTTCACCGGTTTATTTTCTGTTCCAAAAACCGGTGCAATAGTAGCTATAACCCAAAATGCTTCTCCCGCACTGCTAATACATTTCAGTTCGCCCTGCCATACTTTTCCTTCAGCAACAGTTTGCCATAGCTTTTCATAAACTGCATCAGGCATATCCGGATGACGAATAATACGATGAGGCATAGCTAAAAGATCGCCCATAGTATACCCGGAAGTTTTACAGAACAGATCATTTGCATAGATAATATTGCTTTTCAGATCTGCCACTGATACAAGCGCCGAATGGTTCAATATCTCTACATGAGAAAGCAATTCAGCTTCCATCTTAATGGCTTTTGTTTTATTATTACTTGAATTAATAAAACTATGTGTAGTATCCATTAAGGAATGAACCGTTTGCCTAATAGCTCTTTTTGAATCATAGAACTTATTGGTTATAAAACTCGGGCGTGTAGAAATTGCAAGCATATTGTATTATTTGATACAAAAGTAGAATGCCTGCTCCTAACAGTAAATCTTTTAGTACTTACGATCTGTCAGATGTAATATTTTGATTTTTTTTGTAAACGAAGTTTACTACGAAGAAAGATTAACGACCGCTAAAACCAGTATTTTCACAGACAAGAAAAATCATGCATTTTTGAAAGATTCTTATTCCTTTCTCCTGAATTGGAGCCAGCCCATGGAAATCTGGTTTTTCTCTTTAACAATAACGATTTTTTGTTCCTTATCGGCCGTTCCCCAATGCCCGTTTTGTTTATAGAGTTTTAAAATAAGTGTATCGCCGGTTTCTTTCATTACTTTGTACATTCCCTTTTGTTTCAGTTCCGGGTATCCTTCCACTGTAAAGCCGGTTTTAGTGAACATCCATGTTTGCGACATTCCCATTCCATCGCCGGAGGGAGCCTGCATTAATTTCCAGGTGCCAATAAGATAAGTGGCGTTAGCTGAAGTTTTAAGTTTCACTTTTTTAACCTGGGCATTTGAATTAAACGTGATTATGAACAACAGCAGAGCTGCAATAAGGTATTTCATTGGAGATGTTTATACTCAAATATATCAATTCCATTCCATAATTCACTTTTCTTATTTCAATAAAACCAGTATCTTTATCTTGCATGAATGAAAAGATCAATATACCCGAGCCTTGTTCTGTGAAATGGAGCGATATGACTCCTGTTGACAATAGCAAGAGACATTGCCTTTCATGCCAAACCCCGGTGGTTGATTTCACAAAGAAGTCGCTGGAAGAGATTCACGATTTCTTTGACAATCAAGAAAACAGGCATGTGTGCGGCATGTACAAAAGTTCCCAAACAAGTTTTTCGGCAGTATTTCAAAATAAACTGAACTCCATCAACGACTTTTTCACACGTTTCAGGATGAAAAAAGTTGCCTTGTTGCTGGTTGGCATATTGGTTTTCTTCGCATCTTGCAATAGGCATGTGAGAGGCAAGCGTAGAGGCAGAATGATCAATGCTGACTTTGGATCAAAGAATTCGATCAACAAGACCCAAAATTTAACCGGACAAAAAAAATCATGACTCCCAATACATTCTCCAAAACTACCGAAAGCGATTCTTACTATAACAACCTCGAACAAATGAGTGTACAAGAGCTTTTGGTAAACATGAACAAGGAAGACAAAACAGTTCCCAATGCCATTGAAAAGGTAATTCCGGCCATAGAAAAACTGGTGAATGTGATAGTTGAAAAAATGAATAAGGGAGGACGGTTGTTTTACACAGGCGCCGGAACCAGCGGCCGTTTAGGAATTGTAGACGCATCCGAATGCCCGCCAACTTATGGTATTGAGCATGGGAAAGTTATCGGGATCATTGCCGGCGGCGATACTGCCATTCGTAAAGCGGTAGAGTTTGCAGAAGATGATGAGCAACAAGGCTGGGACGACCTTGCGGAGTATAACATTAACACAAACGACGTGGTAATTGGCATTGCGGCTTCAGGTACTACACCTTATGTGATTGGAGCTTTAAAAAAGTGCAACGAGCAAAATATAGTTACAGGGTGTATTACCTGCAACCAGGGAAGCCCGGTTGCTCAAACCGCTAAATTTCCGATAGAAGTAGTTGTAGGGCCTGAGTTTGTAACAGGCTCTACGCGTATGAAATCGGGAACAGCTCAAAAACTGGTTCTGAATATGATCTCCACTTCGGTAATGATAAAATTAGGCCGTGTAAAAGGCAATAAAATGGTAGATATGCAGCTCTCCAACAATAAGCTCATCGAGCGTGGAGCGCAGATCATTGCTAAGAATTGCAACGTCGATATAAATTTGGCAAAGGATTTGTTATTGGAGCACGGCTCGGTAAGAAAAGCCATTGATTCATTAAAAAAATAATACCCCACAATATGATCAAACAACTATCTCTTTTCATTGGATTAACAGCAGCTGCAA
>DASWXS010000159.1:0-4035 GCA_036405375.1 Bacteroidia bacterium | reverse complement strand
GAAATAAACGCACAGGTATTCGGGCATTTTACCCTCGAAATTCTCCTGATCATTTTTTTGTCGCTTATAGCTGCAGTGGGACTTGCATTTTTATTAAACAGGATTGAACATCATATAAAATTTGTACCTATTATCTTACTGATTGTATTAATTTATTGTCTATCTAAAGCATATCATTTGCCGGGACTAATTTTCATTCTGATCTTTGGGCTTTTCCTGACAAACATTGAAAAGCTGAAAAACCTGCCTTTCATCAGAAAAATGAACCATGATGTGCTGGATAAAGAATTGGGTAAATTTAAAGATCTATTAACCGAAGGCGCCTTTCTGATACGTTCTCTTTTCTTTTTGTTATTTGGTTATCTTATTAAAACAGAAGAGTTACTTAATGCCGATACTTTTATCTGGTCGCTCTTCATTACCATATGTATTTTTGGATTAAGATATTTAACCTTGAAGTTGTTTAAACTTCCTATATTGCCTTTATTATTTATTGCTCCCCGTGGGCTTATTACAATTTTACTATTTCTTTCTATAGAACCTTTTGATACAATTTCAATTATCAGCCAATCATTAATAATCCAGGTCATTATCTTAAGCGCAATAATTATGATGGTTGGATTAATAATGAATAAACCCCAACCTGTAAGTGCAGAAAACAGCGAAAAAACCTAAAATAAATGATCAAGGGTCAGAGACATGCTTTAACTTTTGCCCAACTTTTTCAACTCCTCTTCCGTGAAATGTTTAGTTGTTTTTTCCTGGGCAAATTTCTGAGCATTGTAGTCCCCGGATTTATTTTTAGGAATAGACAAACTATCCCAGGAAGTCTTTTTCAGCATTTTGGCAATGTATACAATTTGACCTATGTGATAAGGATAATGCGCTAACTGTCGGTTGATTGCTTCCATAGCGGTATGACCTTCATTACGGATGTAAACGATCTTCATCATATCGTCTTCGGTTAATGAATCAAGCGTAGTAAACAAACAACTCCAGCCCTCGTTCCACCATTTCATTACCTGTTCTTTATTTACGGTACCCGTCTCAAATTCGCCATCTCGATTACGTGTAGGTTTTTCTCCGTCGGTAGTCAAAAAATCTGTCCAGCGGGAAAGCATATTTCCCCACAGGTGTTTTACAATAACAGCAATACTATTGGAATCTTCATTCGGGGCAATCAATAATTGCTCCGGCTCTAATTGTTCTATAGCTTTTTCGCCCAATGCTTTGTAATAATTGAACTGCCGTTTTGCACTGCTTAAAAAAGGTTGATTGGTTTCCATGATAACAGAAATTTATGTACAAATATAATCTTTCATTTTTGTTAGCCACAGATTCTCGCGGATGACGCTGATAATTTGCGATAGTATTTTGCCTAAAAATCTTCCTCCTCTTCTTCTTTTTTCTTCTTTGAGTCTGGCTTTTTAGTCCCGTTATCAATAATAAATTTCTGATCCACCTTTTTATGATCGTTTGGCTTATTGATCAGGGTCGTATCTTTCTTAAACAAGCCAAATTCTTCTTTGAGAATACTTTTCAGGTTCTGTTTCTCTGCTTTGATATCTTCTTTCACCTTTTCCTTCATGGCTTTTCGGTCGTATTTGATAACCGGGTCTTCGATACTGCCCGTCATAAGAAGGAACACACAACGTTTGTTATCCGGGTCATTTTCAACCAGGCTCAGCTCTTCATCCAGTTGTTTGTTCTTGCCAGGCTTTTTCGCCAACAGATCGCTTAACAAAAGTTTGATATGATAATCGATCATATTATCAAATGTGTGTGTTCCATAAAACTCCACGTTTAACGCAGAATTTTGAATAGATGTTTTTGATATCGTGATCACCTTATTTTTAATTTCAAGATGACTCTGCAAAGTATTAAAACGGATCTGTTGCAGCTCTTTCAGTTCAATGTATTTGGAAAGACTTTCCAATGGTTTGTAATTATTGAGTTCTCCCCTTTCAACAGTTACATCCGAAATTACATTAATACTGTTCAGATCGCAATTCCATTTCCGGTCCCATAAGGTAGAAAAATCAAATGTACAGGTGCTCTGACCTTTCAGGTGCTTGTCGGTGATTTCTTCCTGGCTGAAATTATTCATTTCATACATCATTCGTGTAACATCAATCCCAACTAATCTTGTTGTACCTTTTATCCTGATCTTTTCCTGAGTAGCGTCCAATATTCCTGAAAGGGCCACATCGCCACCCATACTTTCAAACGAAAGATTATCGCTGAAAAACTGTTTGTTCTTCAATGTTATCTTTCCGGCAATATTTTTAGCTGTAAATTTTCCAAGAATCGTATTGCTTACATTCAGATCCAGTTGCATGGAAATATCCTCCGGCAAATAAAACTCTGAAGAGCCAGAATTATTTGCGGTTTCAGAAGTCATTAATTCGTTCAGGGAAACGTTTGCAGATTTGCATTTCGCTACAATACCCAAAGGTTCCTTCTTTTTCAAAATCCATGGAATAAAATTGATCAACTCGCCCGAAAGCATAGCATCACTCGATCCGAGTTTTACCTGTAAGCTATCCGCAATAACGTCTCGTCCACGTAATGTAAACGACCCGGCGGGAATATTTATTTCTTTCTTATCGTATTTGAATTGCAATACAACCTGGTCGAACCGGGCTGTGCCTTTTGCATAGTTGGCCGTACTGGTAAAGTCTTTTTTCAGCTCGTCCAGCTTTCCTTTGATCTCTGCATCCAGGTTGAGTTTTCCCTGCAATTTCGTAATAGTATCGATCGGATAGAACGAAACAACATCTGCAAGATCGGCATTGGTTTTAAAATTCACGTCCAGGTAAGGATCCGAAAAATTCACCATCCTGTAATTACCTTCGATTTTATTATTTTTCAAAGAGGCGTTGATCTCTTTCAATTCAAGGCTTTCTTCACCATTCATGTTTTTGTAACTGCCAATAAAGTTAACCTGTTCAAGCGTAGTGTTATTGGGAACGTAGGTAATTCTTGCATTCTTCACTCCAAAATCGGAGCTTAGCTCAGGCACTTCATCTGAGTTCAATATTCCTTTTAAAATTCCTTCCGCATAAAATTCTCCTTCACTTTCGTAATCTTTTATTTTCCCCTTCGCGTTTTCAGGCAAAAGCGACATAGCGGTTTTAATATCGAGATTCTTTCCTTTAAAAGCAATGTCTGCAAAAAACAAAGAATCAACATTCCAGAATTTTCCCTGTGTATTCAGCAAAACTTCATTGATTTTTACCTCAGCAGTTTTAATGATGTATTGCTTTTTTCCCACATCCACATTAAATGCATAAGAGAGCTTTTTGTTACTCAGGTAATTTCTATCTTTAAAAGTGATTGTTTGCGCTTCCACTATACCCGCACTTTCCAGCAGGTAATTACTTTCGTTGAATTTTCCTGAGAAATCTGCCTCCTCCAGGCTCAACAGCAACTTCGTTTTATTCTGCCTGTTCCGGTAAGAAATTTTAATATCCTTCAACTCTATTTTCTCCAATGCAAATTTTACCGGTGCATCATCAGTTGAAGCCGTATCTTCTTTCCAGATGATGTAATTCTCTTTTCCTCTTTTATCTACTTTTAAATTCAGATCAACAGAAGAAATATCAATGCGTTTGATATTGTACTTTTTATTGAAAAGATCCATTAAACTGAATTGCAAAGAAATTTTTCCGGCGGTAAACAAAGTATCGCGTTTTTCTTTTTTCAAAGCCTCGTAACAAAGGGCATCCCTGAAATCAACGGAAGCATTTGGGAAAGTACGTATTACAGTGAGATCTATATTCTGTGGTTCAATCTTCACTTCCGCGTTCAGATTCTTGTTCAGCTCTGCTACAACAGCTTCTTTCACTTCATCTTCATAAACAAAAACAAGTATTACCGCAACACCCAGAATAATTACAACTGAGGCAATAATCCACAGAAACGTTTTCACTAAAAAACGTGCAATGCTAAACGGTTTTTTTTCTATGGGGATGTCTGGCTCAACCATCTCTGCAAAGTTGATGAATATATAAACGATTTTAAATGCGCTTTAGT
>DASWXS010000158.1:0-2500 GCA_036405375.1 Bacteroidia bacterium | reverse complement strand
TATTGGGATGATACGCCAAAAGAAGGAAATGATCCGGATGCAGTCAGCAAACAAATTGAAGGTGGTATAAAATTGATGGGAAATGTAAAGAATGCATTCCTGAAAGAACGGTACATTTTCCAGATCACCCGCTTGTATTACAATAATGCGCAATACAAGGAAGCTATAGACTTCTATACGAAAAACGAAAGCTCATTAAACAAAGATTACAGTATGAAATGGAGAAGCATGGGGTATGCTGCAGGTTCCTACTACAAACAAAAAGAATATTCCAAAGCTAACTATTTGTACTCTCTTATCTATGATAATTTCGAGCCGCACAAAAAAGTAGTGTACCTTTCATTCCACCCTCAGGAAAACAAAGATTGGGAACAAAGTCTTGTATTTGCAAAAACACCACGTGAAAAAGCTGTGCTCTGGCAAATGCTCGGAATATATGCAGATCCGGGGCGTGCCATCCAGGAGATCTACGCCATAGATCCGAAATCTGACCTGCTCGATCTTTTACTGGTTCGACTTGTGAACATGGAAGAGGAGAAATTTACCAGCGAATTAAAACGAAAAGTTGGAGCAACAGCAGAAGATAAAACAACTGATAATGCTGCCGGCAAGCTCATCACTAAAATCGCTTCTGAAAATAAAACAGCCAATCCGCAAATCTGGAACTTAGCGGCGGCGTATTTGAATTATGCTGCAAAAGATTTCGCTGCCGGCGACAAATTCTTAAAAGCCTCAGAAAAAGGAAAAACTGCCAGCGATCTCATCAACGTTCAATATCACCTGGTGAGTTTATTTGGAAAATTACACCGGGCAAAAAAAATTGACCTGGCACTGGAAAAAGAGATCATGCCTGATGTTAAGATCATCTTTGACAAAAAAACACCTGACATCACTTCTGTACGCTACACCTTTTCAAGGGGCTGGACAAGAAATGTACTGGCTGTGTTATATGCTGAAAACGGAGAAATGGAGAAAGCAGAAATGATTCAACCCGGAACTGTAGGAAACAGGTTCAACAACAATGATAATATTAAAAAGATGATTGCTTATTATGAAAAACCAACGCATAGCGAATTGGAAAATTTCTTCATAAGCCAGGGATTCCTGAGCAAATCAGATTACCAGCAATTGATCGGTATTCGTTACGCACAGGTTGATCAGTTGGATTCAGCTTTGGTGTACTTGCAAAAATCAGAGAGCATAAATCCTACCTTGCTGGGCAATCCTTTCACTATTCACATAAAAGACTGCCACGATTGTGATCATATGGCAACACAAAAAACAAAATATACTTCTGCTTCCTTCATTGCAAAAATGATCGAAATGAAAAACAAAGCGAAAGCCAGCAAAAATGAAGCTGCTCAAAACTATTTCCTTGTTGCTAATGGTTTTTATAACATGACCTATTTTGGAAATGCCCGTTATTTCTACATGAATTCTGTTGGTGGCTACAACTATTATTACGATTACAACGATAAAACTACAAACCCGGAAGATGATTGTGCTATTGCTTTGAAATATTATTTATTAGCAAAAGAAAATTCCAGCGACAAGGAGTTCAAGGCAAAATGTACGTTTATGGCTGCCAAATGTGAACAAAACACCTGGTTCAATAATAAACCGGCAGATTATGAAGGCGATTTTAAAGCAGGTAAGTACCTAAAGCAATTAAAAGCAGAATTTGCTTCCACGAAATATTATAATGAAGTGATAAAGGAATGTGGCTACTTTTCTACCTATGTAAACGCCAGATAAACCACCGACACAATAGATAAGGTTTAATTGCGTTTTTATTCATAATTTTACATAAAGCCGGCTTTATGAACTATAAACTACTACACATCCTTTTCTTTTTTACTTTTATCTGTTGTACGCAATTTTCCTTTGCACAAAGAGACTCTACCAAAGCTGCAAAGGATGGCGTATGGTGGAAAAAAGGAAAACAATATGTTATTGTAACTAACGACGGAACGGAGTATACCGGTGAAATTGTAGGCGACAATGATCGCGAAGTTCTCATTATGACCAAAACAATGGGGAAACTATATATTCCTAAGTATAGTATCAAAACCATAACGCTTCTCGACAAAGAGAATTTCTCGCATGGTGAATACCTTGATGAAAACAGGCATAAGAATTTTTACATGGTCAATACAAATGTTTTACCTTTCAAACCACGTGAATTCAGAATCTCACACGTTTATTTTTTTGGATTTAGCGGCACTTATGCGATAAACGAAAATGTTGCTGTTGGTATGCAAACATCACTGATTGGTTCTCCTATGGGATTGGTTCTAAAAACCAGCTTTCCTGTTTCTGCCGGTAATTATGTGGGTACCGATTTTCACATTGCTTCACTTACCTATCTCAGCAAGTCATCTTATGTTGGTAATATTTCTGCGAAATACACACGCGGAGACGAAAGAACCAATTTTACTGTAATGGGAGGAATTGGATTTGTTTCCATACTGCATTACGGTGGATACCAGAGCCAGGCTAT
>DASWXS010000157.1:0-8692 GCA_036405375.1 Bacteroidia bacterium | reverse complement strand
GATCTTTGCAGTGTCTGTTTGGGCTATTGTAAAGCAGGGAGATAAATTAACTCCAAAAGCTGTTGCAGCGGTGCAGGCTACAGAACAAACTGCGGTAAAGGCAGTGCAAACGCCTTCAGAAGTATCATCATTAACACAGGTTAAGGATCAGTTGATTCACAATCTCAAACATCCTTTGAGTTTGTTGCTTGCACAGATCATTGTAATTATTATCGTCTCCAAAGTATTTGGCAGATTAGTACGTTTTATTGGTCAGCCTACAGTTGTAGGCGAGATCATTGCAGGTATTGTGCTAGGGCCTTCTGTTTTTGGTTTATTCTTCCCTGAAGCTATGGGAGCATTGTTCCCGCCCGAATCCATGAAAAACCTCCAGTTCCTCAGCCAGATCGGCCTGGCCTTTTTCATGTTTATCATAGGAATGGAACTCGACCTGGATGTACTTAAGAAAAAAGCTCATAATGCAATTGTAGTAAGTCATGCAAGCATCATGTTCCCTTACCTGCTTGGAGTTGGTTTATCTTATTATATGTACGAAACTTTTGCCCCTGCAGGAGTTAACTTCTTAGCGTTCGGATTGTTTATGGGAATTGCGATGAGTATAACCGCTTTCCCGGTGTTGGCACATATTATTAAAGAAAGAAAAATGAATAAAACGCCTATCGGGATGATGGCGATAACCTGTGCTGCTGCTGATGACGTTACTGCATGGTGTATACTTGCCGTGGTAATTGCAATTGCAAAAGCAGGGGCTCTTTTAAGCGCTTTAACAACTATCATTTTTGCATTAATATTTGTTTTGCTGATGCTGTATGTAGTAAAACCATTCATATTGCGTGTGAGTAAAAAACAGATCAAAGAAAATTCGCATAGCAAAGCGTTTATTGCACTCGCCTTTTTTGTATTGATGGCTTCTGCTTATATTGCCGAGGTAATTGGTATCCATGCATTATTCGGAGCATTTTTGGCAGGTGTTATTATGCCGGCACGTTTCAGTATCAAAGAACATATAACTGAAAAGATCGAAGATGTTAGTCTGATTGTTTTACTCCCGATATTTTTTGCATTCACCGGCTTGCGTACGCAGATCGGTTTGCTGAATGAAGCATCATTATGGGGAATGTGTGGGCTTATTATCTCTATTGCAGTTATCGGAAAATTTGCAGGCAGTGCATTGGCGGCTAAATTTACGGGACAAAACTGGAATGACTCTTTAACCATTGGTGCATTAATGAACACAAGAGGTTTGATGGAATTGGTTGTGTTAAACATTGGTTATGATTTAGGTATCTTATCTCCGCAGGTATTTGCTATGATGGTATTAATGGCGCTTGCAACAACTTTTATGACCGGGCCAAGTCTCGACCTGATAGACTGGTATGCCAAAAGAAAGTCGAAACAAAAAGAAGTGATCCACCAGAATTCATAATTTGGTGGATCACTTTACTACTTCTACTTCGTTACTTTCACAATTACATCACCTAAGTTTCTTTGCCCGCCGGGGCCGACAGCTTTGATATTCTCTACAAAGAATTTTGATCCCGATTTAAGGCTGGTGATCATGCTTTTAATTTGAGGAGTAAGATTAGCTGTTGTCATATCAAATGATTTCAATTGATTCTTGCTATCTGGAATAATAAGCGTATAAGAAACAACATTGAAATTCACATTCTCAAATTCAAAATTAGGAAGAGAAGCAGCAACCGCGCCAATCTTATTCAAATCTTTTTGTTTGAAGTCGAGACTGCCATTTGCATCCTTCCCGCCGATTCGTGCAACAGGATTAGGAACCATCTTTACACGAAATTTCATGGGTGGACCCTGTTGTCTTAATGAGCCATCGGCCTGCTTCGCAGAAACGGTTACAAAACAATCTCCCTTTTCGCCCGCATTAATTGTATACTTCCCGTTTCCTGCAGGTTTAATGTTTGCCTTACAACCGCTTGCTGTAATTACCAGTTGAGATGGAGCAACACCGGCAGCGGAAATCGAAACAGGATTATCGAGTCCCACATATAACACGTTCATCTTGTCGGGCGATACCGCTACTGAAGGTGCTGCAACCATGTAATTATATTCATACGGATAATATTCATAAATCCCTTGCGGACTTTTAAGTTTGATAGCTCCTTTAATTACCTGGTTGCCCTGGGCAGAAGTAACCACTTCATATTTTCCAACTCCGGCAACTGAGTTTATAGGCGTTCCTTCTTTTATTGCTGATTTCTTTGCGAAGTCATACTCACCTCCCAAAAGTACCTGCATGCTGGTATCATTAAAATCACTTGAGGAAGCAGAAAGAAAAATATCGGCTTTAAATGTTTGCCCTTGCTGAACATATCCATTGCTTGAAATTACCTGTGCATTAAATTTATCAATAGGAGTTCTTGATTTCCGTGACGCGCTTGATAGCTCAGAGATAAAAGATGTTTCAACACTCTTTATATCGTTCTGAATTTTTGTGAGATTGGTAACAACTGCGGCTAATGGTAGCTGGTTAAAATTTTGTGTTTCCCATGATTCTGCAACGCCATCTACTTTTTCTTTTGGATCAACAGGATATATCGCTTCCACTTTTCTTACCAGTCGGTTATAATCAGGTTCCAGTAAGCGTGCCCGTTTATCTGGATTGCTTTGCAGTGCTTTCAGCTGTGCAAGAATATCATCATGCAGTTTGATGATATTTTTTTTCAGGCCTTTGGCGGTGAGCTCTCCGTCTTTAGGATTTGCAGCATCGTCACCAATAAGCAGGTAAGTAGGCGTATCGTAATCGTCCTGCTTCTCGGTGTAGCGCAAGTGCATGGTATCGGCCGCCGATTTGTTGTCCAGCTTTTCTGTTTCCGCAATTACATGCGATTTTATTTTTGCAACATAGTCGTAGCTTGCCTGAGTGAGTTTGAAAATATCTTCCGTGAGTTTTAAATGACCACGCGCGATAGAATCTGTTTTTGCATATACTCTGAAATCCTCCAGTGTTTTTACCTGGTTATCGATAAGAGCAGCATTGGTTCGCTCGATGCTTTCGTTAACGGTGATAAATCCTTTTAAGATGTCTTTCGACACATTAAGTGCGAGGAGTGCTGTAAGAACGAGGTACATCATACCGATCATCTTTTGCCTGGGAGTTTCTTTGCTGCTGCCTGCCATGGTATTTAGTGTTTGTGCCTGCCTTTCGGCAAACAGGGTTAGTACTGAATTTGTTTTTATAATGTTGGCAGGTAAAAAAAGATACATTCCCATTTTTAAAATTTAGTTTAAAAAACGTAAAACATCAGTTTACATGCAATCCCAATCATGGTTTTTGTCGTATATTTACGTAGCCCTTAAATTTTTTAAAATGAAAAAAGGAATGTTGTCACTCATAGCTCTAATCGCACTTATGTCGTTTTCAATAAATAATAAAAGCCTTCATGATTTTTCAGTTCAAACACTGGAAGGGAAGGAGTTTTCTTTTTCATCATTAAAAGGAAAAAAAGTTATGATCGTAAACACCGCTTCGGAATGCGGTTACACACCTCAGTATGCTGAACTGGAAGGCTTGTACGAAAAATATAAAGACAAGAATTTTGTGATCATTGGTTTCCCTTGTAATGATTTTGGCGGGCAGGAGCCAGGAACAGCCGCGGAAATCAAAACCTTCTGCACCAAAAATTACGGTGTTACTTTCCCATTAATGGAAAAGGTAGTTATAAAAGGAGATAACATCAGCCCGGTGTATAAATGGTTAACCCATAAATCAGAAAATGGAGTAGAAGACGCTAACGTGAAATGGAACTTCAATAAATTCCTGATCGATGAAAATGGCAAATACGTGAAGCATCTTGGCTCAGGAGTTACCCCGATGGACGATGAGATCACTAAATGGATTGAAGGGAAGTAGTTAGAGGTTAAATTATGAACGTCAGCGAACTGTTTCATAAAACTGTTGATATGCTTCGCGGGCATACGGAAGTTACACTTGACCAATCTATTCTTAATGATCCTGTTTCTTCTTCTGTTATTGCAAAAGCAGAACTGTTAATGGGAATGCCGCTCTCAGATGATATCAGGGATTTTTACCTGCAAGCAAATGGCTTTACTATTAAATGGTTACTTGAAAAAAGTAATAGCTCATCATTTTTATCGGGTTGGATAGATGTATGGCCGTTGGAAAAAATGATTGGAGGGGAATACGCAGATCAGGGACTGGAAGACATAGAAATTGAGAAGGCCTTTGAAGAAATACTGATATTGGATAATGATTCAGAAGAAGAACGTGCGGAACTTTGCAAACATCGTGTTCTTGAATCTTACAATGGACTCTCCTCTTACACAACGCTGCGGTTTAGCAAGTATGATGGAGTTTCGCTTCATTATACTGATAGCTACAGGCCACTTGAAATTAGCACTATACCTCTGAGCTTTTCTGAATATATAAAATTTGTGTTCGAATCACTTGGCGCTGATGGTTGTCGCCAGGCGTTGAAAGAAAAGGACTTTTTCGTAAACCCTTATGAATTTTATCCGGAACTGAAGGCAATAAAAAACGAGTTCCCGGCAACAGATCTCCATCGCATTTCGGCCTTTGGTAAATAATAATTTGTACGAGATTATAAATTGATAAGCTCTTTCTCTTCAAATACCACATCAAATTTTTCCAGCTCAGCTAAAAGAGGTTCATAGATCTCTTTGGTAACAGGCATTTGAACGCCCTTTGCTTTTATGGTTCCGTTCAGGATGTTTTTCACAGTAATCGCGAGCGGTAATCCAACTGTTTTTGCCATAGCGGTATGTACCTGGTCTTTACCTTTAACAACAAGAGAAGAAACCATTGCTTTTTCTTTACCATTTAAAGTATAACCAAAGTAATGCTGCATCACGATCATGTCCTTATCTTCCGGTTTCAATAACCATTTTACTTCCAATAGATCCTGTAAAATTTGTGCAGGAGTAGCGTCTTTTAATTTGATTGGTGTTTCATTGTAAATGCCCAGCCATTCCAGCTTGCTTAGTACTTCTGCATCTGCCTCGCTTCCTAAAAACGCTTCCATACGATCCTGCAATTTTCCTTCTCCTTCCGGTAAAAACGCGTTGATCAATTGTGCCCAGGTCATATTTTCAGAGCCATGAATTTTCCAGGTGTCATCTGTTAATCCAAGTTTTACAAATACATTCCATGCTTTGCAATAACCCGGCATGCGCAACGTTCCGCGTAACATTGTTTTTACATCATTCAATTCATAAACTTCCCTGTAACCGATTGAATCGCGGTTTGCATAGGCGTCAAATTTGCCATAACCATCTACTTCTATGGTTTCAATTTGTGTATAGATACGGTTGTAAGGAATGTATTTGATCTCACCTTTCTCCAGGAACTGTGCAGTGCTTTGACCGGCAAGAATCACGTTGCGGGGATTCCATGAGAATTTATATCCCCACGGATTATCATTACTTTCAGGGGCAACCAAACCTCCGCAAAACGATTTAAATGTATGCACAGTTCCTCCCTGGTGCCTGATTTCGTCTATAACTTTAAGCGCTGAAGCATGGTCGATTCCCGGGTCGAGGCCCACCTCATTCATTAAAATGATACCTTTTTGTTTAGCTTCAGCATCCAGTCCCTTCATCAGGTCAGACACATAACTGGCAGTAGCCATATGTTTACCCAAACGAACACAGTCTTTCGCCACATCTCCATGCATAAAGGCTGGGAGCATAGAAATAACAAGATCAGCTTTTTTGATCTCTTCTTCACGTAATGCGGCATTATTAATATCAAAAGCTATGGCTTTGGCCGAATCGTGCCCGTGAACTTTTGCCTGGGCCAGTTTTAGGTCCATATCTCCAACTGTAATATGCCAGTTTTCTGATTTAGCGTGATCCAGTAAATAATCGATCAAATACACGGTGGAACGGCCTGCTCCAATAACTAAAATATTCTTCATAATGCGCTTAAAATTGGAGGCAAAATTAAGTTAATTTTACCACATATTTGAGCCCGGGAAGATAAATGCCGGATTAAGTAATTACCGAATAAAAACAGGATATGAAAAATTATTTTTTGGGAATAGCGGGAATATCAGGCGCAATGGGTGTAGCACTCGGCGCGCTTGGTGCACATGCGTTGAAAATGAAAATGCAGGAAGGTTTGATAACACCTGATCAATGGAACGGATTTGATACAGCCGCGAAATACCAGTTGTTCCACTCACTGGCGCTGGCTATTGTTTATGTTGCCAACAGGGACAAGAATTTTAAATGGCTGAATGCCGCGGCATGGATGTTTATTGCTGGTATACTGTTGTTCTCAGGTTCATTGTATTTGCTAACTACACGTAACCTGATCGGAATGCCGTCGCTTACATTTCTGGGGCCGGTAACTCCTATTGGTGGATTGGCTTTAATGGGAGGATGGCTATGCATGGCAGTGCAGGCATTTAAATTGAAGAAACCTGCTCAATAACAAAATCCGGATTTGTGCGTTTGTGTATGTGATGTTGGATGGAACCGGAATTAACAACTAAAACTAAAACCATTTTATATGTACAACAATTTTAAAACTCACATGCAGAAGACTGCGGATATTGGATATGCAATAGCCGTATTAAGCTGGGACCAGGAAACTTATATGCCCGAAAAAGGCGCTGAGTTTCGTGCGCAGCAATTATCTACACTTTCGGGAGTTTATCACCGGATGATAACAGATGAACAATTAGGTAAATGGTTAAATACTTTGTCGACTGATGCAACACTTGATGAAAAGCAAAAAAAGAATGTAGCGCTTGTAAAAGAAACATATGAGAAACAAAAAAAATTCTCAACCGAGTTTGTTGAATTGATGAGCAAAACAGTTTCCGAATGTTTCCAGGCATGGCAAACAGCAAAGGAAACCAATAATTTTAGCATCTATCAACCCAAGCTGGAAAAGCTCGTTGAATTAAAAAAGCAGGAATGTGAGATTCTTGGGTATAAAGATCATCCGTATGACGCACAGTTAAATGAGTATGAGAAAGGTGCTACTACTAAAGATTTAGAGAAATTGTTTTCGGATGTAAGAAAAGAACTGGTTCCTTTTGTACAGAAAATAAGAGAGGCAAAGCAGGTAGATGACAGTTTTTTCTTCAGGAATTATGATAAAGACAAACAATGGAATTTCGGGATTGACCTGTTGAAACAAATGGGTTACGATTTTGAAGGTGGTCGCCAGGATATTTCTTCACATCCTTTCACTACCAGCTTTAATCCGTTGGATGTACGTGTTACAACGCGTGTTAATGAAAATGATTTCAGCGAAATGATCTGGAGTTGCATACACGAGGGTGGTCATGGTTTATACGAACAGGGACTTTCGCCGGAAGAATATGGCCTGCCTTTGGGTGAAGCAATATCATTGGGAATACACGAATCGCAATCACGTTTGTGGGAAAACAATGTAGGCAGAAGCCTGGCTTACTGGAAAAAGAATTTTCCATTAGCGCAATCTTATTTCCCGGAGCAATTGAAAGATGTAAAGGCGGAGGATTTTTATCATGCTATGAATAAAGTAGAATCTTCGCTTATTCGTACCAATGCCGATGAGCTGACCTATCATTTCCACATCATGATCCGTTTCGAAATTGAAAAGGCCTTGTTTGAAGGTGCGATCCAGGTGTCAGAGCTTCCGGCATACTGGAATAAAAAGTACAAAGAGTATTTGGGTATAGATGTACCTAACGATACCAAAGGCGTGTTGCAGGACATTCACTGGAGCCACGGTTCGTTCGGGTATTTCCCAACCTATTCTATAGGAAGTTTTTATGCAGCGCAATTCTTTGACCAGGCCAAAAAAGAAAATCCTTCGCTTGTTGCAGAGATTGAAAAGGGTGAAATGCAAAACCTCCTGAAATGGTTGCGAGATAAGATCCATCAGTACGGCCGTTTTTATACAGCAACTGAATTGTGTGAAAAGATCACGGGCGAAAAACTGAACTTTGCACACTTTATGCATTACGCGAAAGAGAAGTATAAAGGCATTTACGGAATTTAAAGCCATTTAGTCTTTTATTATTACAATTTTGTGGGAACTGATTTTTTTCCTGTCAGAATAAACACTTACCAGATAGTTACCATCCGGTAAATTGCCTAGTTGAACCTGTGTTTGTTTATTGCTGATCTTTCCTTCCTGTAATTTTTTTCCATGAAGATCATAGATTTCGTAATGGCAATTCTTTGGATCGAAATTCTCTGTGGAAATAGTTACCAGGTTCTTTGCAGGATTTGGATAAACAAGAACAACATTTTCTTCTTTTTCAATTTCGTTTAAGTCCACAAGTACTGTACTTACACCATTTGCGGAAGTATATTCTCCAATCCGTAAAGTGTCGACAGTAAAATAACCATATCTGCCATTTACCCCACCGAGTTTGGTTTTGCTATATTTATCTACTTCGTGCCAATCGTCAGCTGTATTTTTCCTGTATAAAAGAATAACACTGTCGGCAGTTATAGTGGTTAAAATGGTGTCAAGATAACCGGTAGTTCCACCAGTTTGTTTCCTGCCATCGAACCAAAATGTTGCTTTACTCAGGAAATTTGGACTAAGCAGTCCGTCGATCTTCCAATAGTGTTGGTCGTTGAGTTTATAATTATTCGCATTATTCTTAACTGAGTCCGGTTTTACATAATTATGTTCAACCCTTACAAAAGAAGAATCAATACCTGTTGAAATTACATTTAA
>DASWXS010000156.1:0-2212 GCA_036405375.1 Bacteroidia bacterium | reverse complement strand
ATCATTAAAGCAACTGCAGGTGGTGGTGGACGTGGTATGCGCATCATCTGGAAAGAAGAAGAACTCGCCCCTAACTTTGAATCGGCAAGTAAAGAAGCAGAAGCAGCATTTGGTAATGGAGCCATGTACATGGAAAAGTATATTGAGGAACCACGCCACATCGAAATTCAGATCGTGGGTGATCAGTACGGAAAAGCATGTCACTTAAGTGAGCGTGATTGTTCAGTACAACGCCGTCACCAAAAACTGGTTGAAGAAACTCCTTCTCCTTTTATGACTCCTGAATTGCGTGATGCAATGGGTGAAGCAGCTATTAAAGCAGCCTTATCAATTGGTTACGAAGGTGTAGGTACGGTAGAGTTTTTGGTGGATAAACACCGCAACTTCTACTTCATGGAGATGAACACACGTATCCAGGTTGAGCACCCGATTACGGAAGAAGTTATCGATTACGATCTTATTCGCGAGCAAATTCTCGTTGCAGCGGGTGTTCCTATTTCCGGAAAGAATTACTATCCTCAATTGCATGCGATCGAGTGTCGTATCAACGCAGAGAATCCGTTCATGAATTTCGTTCCTTCACCAGGAAAAATCACAACCCTTCATACACCGGGCGGGCATGGTGTTCGTGTAGACAGCCACGTTTACAGTGGATACACTATTCCGCCAAATTATGATAGCATGATCGGTAAATTAATTACGGTTGCACAAACACGCGAAGAGGCAATTGCGAAAATGCAGCGTGCCTTAAGTGAATATGTGATCGAAGGAATTAAAACAACTATTCCTTTCCACTTGCGTTTGATGCAAAATGAAGATTTCAGAAAAGGAAATTATACTACCAAGTTCCTGGAAACATTTAACCTGAAGGAATAAAATTTCAATGGAAAATAAAGACAGGCTCCCGGGCCTGTTTTTTTGTGCCCTGACTTTTCTACTTCTTTTTACTTTCTTTTTCTATTTGCTTCTTTATTTTATCCGAATATTTTGTAATCTGTACAGCAGTTCGTTTTAGATCACTATTAGCGGCTTTCCTCGCTTTATGGTGATTTTTGATGAACTTCTTGCGGAACCGGAACATGTAATTCTCAAACCACCGTTCCTCCTTCAGTTGCTTAATTTCTTTTTTTGTGCCCTTTGCACATTTTTTATAATTCTTTGCAAATATTCGCAGCGCTGTTTTTTGCTCATTCACTAATTTGATATAGTTGTTATGTGTTGTATCAATCTCCGTCAACCAATCGCTGTATTTTTTCTCTACATAATAATTTTCATACGATTTCTTTTTGAGTTTAACCAATTCAGTGTACTGGGCTGATTCTGCTTTTTGTACTTTGTCATATGCAGCCCTGAGGTTTCTTAGTTTACCTGGTAATGCATGTGCAAAAAAAACAGTATCCCGTAACAGAAGTGAATCTGTTTGCACTTTAATTCCGAAATATTCTTTTTTAGCAGCTTTCATATCGCAATCAAGAGCATCGGAATAAGAAAATTGCAAACCTGCTATTTGCTGCAGCAAAACACGGCTGTTTTTTAATTGCCCGGAATATAGAGTCGTTATTTTCTGGTCTCTTGAACTACAATTATTGAAAGCATTAATCAATTGAGCGAATTCTTGTTTACGTAGATCAACCGAATCACTGAGTTGTTTATACACATCAAATGCTTTGTCGTTTTCACTTGTAATAGAGATCGCTTTTTTATTGTTTTCTTTTGCAGGGTTTGCTTTGTTAAAGGACTTCCCGTTTGCCAGTGTTTTCTGACGTTTGTTTATTTTACGGAGATATTTACCGGTGCTTTTGCAAGTTGATTTGTACTTTTCAGAACACTGCTTAAAATTCTTCCGGACAGGGTTTACACGATCGAGTGCTTGTTTCACCTGCTCTGTTTCTATTTTATTTTTTAGCACATTAGTGGCATCGCGTTGCCTTTTTTGCTGTTCCAGCTCGCCGGTGTGACAAACAGTATGAGCAATAGCTGTATTGCAGCTTTCTGTTATTTCTCCAATAGGTTTAAGATCTGCCTCGGTGAATTCTTTGGATTTAATAAGTTGATTGTATTTTGTTATAGCTGAAGTAAGCTCTGATACAGCTTTACAATAACTGTTCTTAATATTATAATTATTACCCTTATCTCCGTTTATAACTACCTGTTGATGCAGGTTCCTAGTATAATATTCTTCAATGGAAAAGTTAGAAGAAGCATCTTGTGC
>DASWXS010000155.1:0-6454 GCA_036405375.1 Bacteroidia bacterium | reverse complement strand
CTTCTACAGGCTTCTCCTCTTGTAAATTTGGCTCTTTCTTCCTGAGTATCGGGTGCTGGTTTCAGAACAGACTTTACCAGATCTTTTAATCCACGTTTTTCATAATCTACATAACCACAATAGGAAACTGAGGGCTTAGTTGAAGGTTCAATCACGTCGAACTTCTTATCAGGAAAATAATTCAGAAAGTCTAAACTCCATCCGGGCAATGCCCACTCGTTCGTCTTTTGTTTACTTTTATAAAATGAGGTTCTGAAAATAAGGCAATTATCAACCTCAATATTGGAGTCATCATCGGCATTATAAAAAACCAATAATTTTCTGCCGCTCGCTTTAGCTATTGAACTGACGTTTCTTAAATGTTCCAGACTTTCTGATGTTCCTCTATATTCCTGCGGGTATACAGCTATTTCAGACTGTTCAATGGTATCGGTAAGCTCAATGATTTCTTTTCCTTTCTCAAGAAACTCCCTGAAACGGCCGTGATCAGGATCTGATTCAGGAACTTCGTTGAATCCCCAGAATGGTGCCAGCATCAGGATAACTTTGTTACCCTCAATAAACCACTCTTTGGAAGAATATATTTTTAAAGGAGTCAATAATTAATTCTTTGGGAACAGTTCCATTTCTGCTATCTCACATAAGGTGTGTCCTAACAGCATATGGCATTCCTGTATGCGGGGTGTATCTTTACTCGGAATATTTACGAGGTAATCAGAAACATCTTTCATTTTTCCGCCTGTTTCTCCTGTAAAACCAACAGTTGTTACCCCTAATGCGCGGCATGCTTCAAACGCTTTGATCACGTTTCCGGAATTTCCGCTTGTAGATAACCCGATCAGCATATCACCCTTTTTGCACATCGCTCTTACCAAACGTGCATAAATCTCATCGTAACTGTAATCATTTGCTACAGCTGTAATGTAACTCGTGTTTACATGCAATGCCTCTGAAAACAAAGGAGCACGATCGTAATAAAAACGTCCACTCAATTCAGCAGCAAGATGCTGTGAATCGGCTGCACTGCCACCATTACCACACCATAAAACTTTACCGCCATTTTTATAGCACTCCACAATCTTTTTTGCGATCTGCTCAGTGGTTGACATTAAAACGGCATCGTTCATCACCTTTGTTTTAAGGTCGATAGATGTTTGTAGTTTAGATTTTATGAAATCCTGCATGTGTATTAATTGTGTTACAAAGATAAACTTTTAGATGGTCCACGTAGTTAAACCCTGTGAAGTAAATTTAAAGGATTGAATTCTTCCTCCGAATTTTTCAATTGCCCTGGCTACTTTTATTTTGGTAACTGCCGGGCAATAGAAAAACATAAATCCTCCTCCTCCCGCTCCCGATATTTTTCCTCCTGTTGCCCCGCTATCAATAGCTGAAGCATAAATATCATCAATCAATGTATTGGAAATGGATTTTGCCATTTGCTTTTTATTTTGCCAGCCAAAGTGCAAAACATCACCTATTTTGTTCAGATCACCACGCAGCAAATGTTCTTTCATCATTACAGCCTGCTCCTTTAAATGATGCATAGCTTCAATTGCCTGTTCATTTTTCCTTTCCACATTCTTTACCTGGTCGTTGATAATCTGAGCCGACAAACGTTGGGTTGCTGTAAAATAAAGCAGCAGGTTAAATTCCAGTTCGTATAGTACTTTTGGCTTAAGCGACAATGGGTTTACTATTACCCGGTCATTGGACAAAAACTCCATGAAATTAAAACCACCAAATGTCGCGGCATACTGGTCCTGCTTTCCTCCCGACATGCTCAGGTCAATACGCTCGATCTCATAAGCCAGGTGAGCAATATCATAGTTACCCAAAGGTAATTTCAACCATTCAACAAAAGCTCCAAGCAATGAAACAACTATTGTAGAGGAAGTTCCTAAACCAGATCCTTGTGGCGCTTCAACATATGATGTTAAACGAAAAGAAAGTGGTTCGAGATTGAATTGCTTAACTACTCGATTGTAGATTCCAATAAATAATTCAAACCCTTCTACCAATTCCAACTCCTTCGCTGTTGGAACAACCAGGCATTTATCTGTACCATCGACGCAAAACTCTATCTTGCCATTATCAAGCGGCTCAAGCGACGCATAGGCATATAAATCAATGGTAGCATTTAAAATTGCCCCGCCATAAAGATCAGAATAGGGAGAAACGTCAGTTCCACCGCCAGCCAATCCAATTCGTAAGGGAGCTTTACTTCGTATGATCATAACAGGATCTTTTTACGAAGCCGAAGTTACGGATTTTTAACACAGGGAGCACTGAGAAACAGAGTTCCACAGAGTTTTTTTAAGCCATTTCTCTGTGTAACTCTCAAAACTTTGTGTTCTCTGTGTTGAAATTACTCTAATTTCCCGAATTTGCCTGCATTGAAATCGTCAATGGCTTCCATCAGCTCCTGCTGTGTATTCATTACAAAAGGACCATATTGTGCAACCGGCTCATCAATAGGTTCGCCACTCAAAACCAATACAACCGCATCTTCTTCAGAGCTGATCTCAATAGTTTCTCCATTATCCCTGAACAATACAAAATCGTGTGTTTTTGCCTCACTTCCATTCACCTTGATATTTCCTTCCACAACCAATAAAGAGGTATTGTGTGTTGTTGGAATATCGAATGAAAAGTTTGCGCCTGCTTTTAATTTTATATCGAACATATTGAGCGGGGTAAATGTACTTGCTGCTCCTTTTGTTCCATTGTAGTTACCTGCTATTACCCTCACTTCACCTTTATTATCCGGGAGCATTATTTTAGGAACATTCGCGCTTGTTATCTCCTGGTATTTAGGTGCGGTCATTTTATGTGCCTTAGGTAAATTAACCCAGATCTGGGCCATTTCAAACTCACCGCCGGCTTTCGAAAAATTCTCTTCATGGTATTCCTTATGAAGAACTCCAGAACCTGCTGTCATCCACTGAACATCGCCCGGGTGGATAACTCCGCTGTTACCTGAACTATCGTGATGAGCAACTGCACCTTTATAAGCAATAGTTACCGTTTCAAAACCACGATGCGGATGCACATCAACTCCTCTTGGCTTATCTGTTGGAGGAAAATAATGTGAAGCTCCGAAATCAAGCATCAGGAAAGGGCTTACTTCTCTTCTGATGTTATTTCCACTTGGAAAATAATTATACACCCTGAATCCATCGCCCACCATTCCCGGTCTTTCCGGGCGGTCGAGGATCGCTTTGATTGTTTTTAACGTTTTCATAATTCTGTTTTTAAGTGCCAGTTCGAGCGTAGTCGAGAACTGACGTAAAGTTTTCTAAATTGTCACATCTCGACTCTGCCTGCCTATCGGTAGACGTGGCTCGATGTGACAATTTTATGTATTAATTTTTCTGAAATTGTGCGTTGATGTGAATCTTCACTTCGTCAGATACCACAACTCCACCTGCTTCAGTAACTGCACTCCATTCCAAACCAAAATCTTTACGGTTTATCTTTCCTTCAATTTCAAAACCATGTTTTTCGTTACCATAAAAATCGGTCATTTTTCCTGCATATTCAACATTTAACCTAACCGGTTTTGTATTTCCACGTAAAGTAAGATTTCCTTCCAATTCATAATTGTTTCCTGATTTATGATTCAAGGCAGTTGACTCAAATCTCATTTTTGGATGATTGGCCGCATCGAAAAAGTCAGGACTTTTTAAATGCCCGTCACGCTGTTCGTTATTGGTAGAGATACTATCAATATCTGCCTCAAACCCGATCTTCGCATCGCTGAAATCATCTTTTGATGATTGAATGCTTGCATCAAATTTGTTAAAGTTCCCGGTTACAGTGCTTATCATTAAGTGTTTTACTTTGAAAGCTACTTCCGAATGCATTGGGTCAATTTTATAAGTATTCATAATTTTGTGTTTTGTGCCTGTATAAAACAAGCGGGTTAATAATTTTATGATACAAAATTAGACCAGGTATGCTCCACCGGAAATGAACCAGGTTAAGAAATACTCTTAAACTAGATTAAGAGTTTTGATGCAAATGTATATTTATGGCTTTTGATACATCATCTGGTGCCTTATTTTACTAAGGAATTCAGGTGTTATGCCCAGGTAAGATGCGATTTGGGTTTGCGGCAGGCGCTGGATAAAAGCGGGATAACGTTTGGCAAAATTTTTATAGCGTTCCATTGCCGGCATACTGATATTTTCAAGTATACGTGTCTGATGCGCTATCAACGAATTTTCCATGATGATAC
This sequence comes from Bacteroidia bacterium, assembly GCA_036405375.1. Taxonomy (GTDB): domain Bacteria; phylum Bacteroidota; class Bacteroidia; order B-17B0; family Aurantibacillaceae; genus JADJDM01. The sequence goes on along the minus strand of DASWXS010000155.1, from coordinate 2,214 downwards.
GGAAATAACGTTCAAACTTAGGACACTGATCAAACAATTGTTGCTGACCTTCCCTGGTGAGTAATAGCATTTCTGTATCTTCCAGGGCATCAATGTTCTGGGTACTTGGTGTTTCGTTTTTAAAGCTCATAATATCTCCTACCCACCAACCTTCAATAGCAAACTGGAGAATATGTTCAAACCCATTGTTATCTACTATATATGAACGTAAGCATCCTTTATTTACAAATGCTGTGTACTTACACACTTCACCTTCCTGCAAAAAATACTGCTTCTTCCTTATCTTTTTTGACTGGAGCAAGGAAAGGAATTGCTCTTTTTCTTTAGCAGTTAAACTGATGTGTTTCTCAATAGCTGATATCAACAGATCGCTCATAATACCGTTTTGAATATCGAAAGATCATTATATTTTGTATAAAAAACAAATGGCAACCTTTTGAGTTGCCATTTGCCCGTTTTGTGGGGATGTATTACTCAACGATCAATCGTTTGAGCATTCTTTCACCATTTATATCTACCTGGATAAAATATACACCTCCGTCAATGGTGTTTAAGTTGATTTTTGCATCAGCTGCATTACGAATATCTTTGGTCAAAATAGTCTTACCCAAAGCATTGATCACTTTCACTGTTGCTGCTTTAACCTCTGTTCCAAATGCAATAGTTACCTGTTCTTTGGCAGGATTTGGATAAACTTCAAAAGATGCTTTCACATATTGATCCTTGAGGGAAATATTTTGTATTTGAATAACATCACAAACAGTATCTGCGCATCCTTGAATGGAAGTTGCAATTAAACAAACTGTATATGATGCATTTGCAGGATAAATGTGTGTTGCATTCATTCCTGTAAACGAAAATCCATTGCCATCACTCAAATCCCACAGATAAGAGAAAGCTCCGGTCGAAGTATTTGTGAAGTCAACAGTATCCACGTCTATCGATGATGTAAAACCCGCAACAGGAACCATATCCAGGGAAAGATCCAATTCAATTATACTGTCACAGCCTGCCATGTTTGTTAATGTGTGATAATAGATCCCTGCTGCTGAAAGATTAGTTCCAAAAAAATCGTAAACAGTACCAGAGCAAATACTTTGTGCCAATGAAGTCGTATCTATCGGCGTAACATTTACCGTTGTATTTATGATACTGTCGCAACCTGTTATAACAGAAGTAAGATTACTGGTATGAGAAACCGTTGATGTTACATTGTTTGCCATTGTTCCGTCAGGAAACTGGAAGTTGCTTCCGCTGCAAACATTCGCATTTTGGTTTAAGTTATATAGCGGGTTTACATTGATGGTAGTAACAATATTACTATCACAACCCAAGCTAGTAGTGAAACTGCTTAAGTGAACAACTGTAGAAGTAATATTAGTTGTAGTACTTCCATCAGGGAATGTATAATTGCTTCCACTGCATACTGCAAATGTTTCGCTTATAGAGTAAGTTGGATTTACAGTAAGTGTAACTGCTGCTGTAGTATCGACTCCGCCACCATTTGTAAAAATGGCCCAATACATATTCCCATCCTGGCTGCTTGCAGGATTAAATGAATAAGTTGTTGCAGTTGCCCCGGAAACATCAGACCAGTTTGCACCGCCATCGGTACTTACCTGCCATTGAACTGTTGGAGTTGGAGCTCCTGTTGCCTGCGCTGAGAATATTGCAAGATCGCCCGCACATACCGTTTCATCAGAAGGTTCTCCTGTTACCAGTGGCGGGGTGGTATCATCATCCGTGATTATTCCCATACCCTGAGCATCAGTAACAGTTGCACCAGTAACATTAGTAACATTTACATAAAAAGTATCGTTCGCCTCAGGAGTTACATCTCCGTTTACTAATACTGAAAAGGTATATGAACTAGAACCGGCAGGAATAGTTTGCCCGGTTAATGAATTAGTTACATAATCAGCATCAGATATAAGTGCTGTGCCATCAGCAGTTTGGATGTCAAAAGTAACTCCACCCGCACCTGCAGGAGCAGAAAGATCAACCGTAAAATCAAATGTAGTTGTACCGCTGTTTCCTTCATTCATGGTTACATCAGTAACAGATAATGTAGGAAGTACAGGCGCAAGCTGAGGAGTAACCCAAAGATCTTCAATTGCCAATCCATCTTCGGAACCAGTAATATCAGCATCTACCCAACGAATAAAAAACTGGCTTCCATTTGGAATAGAAATACCTGTTATTGTGGATGAAATG
>DASWXS010000154.1:0-2390 GCA_036405375.1 Bacteroidia bacterium | reverse complement strand
GGGTGGTATTATCCGGAAAAACAAACTGCTTTGCAAAATTACGGGCAGGTTCAAGCACAGGAACTTCCTCTCTTTTGATCAGTGCTGAAAAACCGGTTCCGGAAAGCATTTCCAGCAGGTGCCCGGCAAAACCAAAACCAGTTACATCTGTTATCGCATGAACAAATGATAGTTTGCCCAGCTCCACGCCTGTTTTATTTAAAGCAGTGGTTTGCTCTAAAAACAATTTATAATCATCTGCCCGCAACAAACCTCTTTTTAGGGCAGTGCTCATAATCCCTATTCCTAAAGGTTTGGTGAGATACAACAGGTCGTTTTCTTTAATGGAATTATTACGTTTTAAATGTTCTTTTTTTACTGTTCCTGTTACCGACAACCCAAATAATGGTTCCTGTGTATCCACACTGTGCCCGCCTGCCAAAGGAATCCCGGCAAGTCTACACATTTCCTGCGCTCCCTTTATTACTTCCTGGGCATGCATAACAGGAATCTTATCAACCGGCCAGCCTAAAATAGCAATTGCCATCAATGGTTTTCCTCCCATAGCATATACATCGCTTATGGCGTTGCAGGCAGAGATCTTACCGAAATCAAAAGGATCATCAACAATAGGTGTAAAAAAATCAGTTGTACTGATGATGCAATTACCGTTTTCTGTTTCATAAACTGCCGCATCATCTTTACTTTCGTTTCCAACTAATAAAGATGAAAACACCTCTTTTGATTTCGTTCCCTGCAATATTTCTTCCAGCACAGCAGGTGCTATTTTGCAACCACATCCCGAGGCCTTACTGTATTGTGTGAGTTTAACCGACATGTTAATTTAACAAATCAAGTACCTGTTTTACTTTTCCTGCATTTACCAAAGCATCGGATGTAAGTGTGTCAATTTCAATAATGCGTTGCTCTTTATTATTTTTGTATTTATAATCGTATGCTTTATCATAATACATAAGAGACAATCGTGCAACATCTTCTAGTTGCCCATGCGATAAATGCATCATGCACAATTTTGTATTAAGCGGGCCTAATTGCTGGGCTATTCTCTGCACACAAACTTTCAACGCATCTATATCTGTTGTAGCATAATCATCAACCAGTTTTTTTATCCTAAGTTCTAAAGGAACATTTAATTTTATAATGGGAGACTTTTTCATTTGTTGCCACAAAGGCTGAGGAATTTTATTATAACCTATGTTTTGTGATTCATCTTCCAACAGGTATGGTCTTTCACTTTTATTATCAATGAATTTCTGGAACAAATTATTTTCAAATACCTGCTGTGGGTTTTGTTTTTGCTCGTTAATAGCTCCGAATGCAGAACCTTTATGATTAGCCAGGTTCTCCATATCTACAATCGGATACTGTTGTTTGCCTAATTCTTTTAATACATCTGTTTTTCCACTTCCTGTTTTTCCTCCCAACAAAATAATACTCCCTGGATTTTCAAAATAATTGAGAACGTGATTCCGGTATGCTTTATAGCCACCTTTAAGTATCTGTGCCTGCAGACCAGAAGTATTCATGAGCCATGCAAAGCTATTACTGCGCATACCGCCCCTGAAACAATACACGTAAACTTTTTTGTTTTTAGCTAATGATTTTACCTGGTTCACAAAAGAAACCATTTTAGGAGAAACGATCTCCAAACCTCTTGTAACAGCAGTTTCTTTTCCTTTTTGTTTAAAAATGGTTCCAATCTCCGCGCGTTCTATATCATCAAACAAAGGAACATTAACAGCATTCACTATATGACCTTTAAAAAATTCAATAGGGGCGCGTACATCAACGATCAATTCATTGTTACTCTGTTCTAAAAACTCTTTGCTGCTTAAGGCTTCCGCGGTCATTGTCCAAATTTACATATTTACTTTGAGATTAAGATGACCGGTGTCAGGTCGAGCCATGTCTGACGACAGGCAGGCGTAATCGAGATCAATAGAACACATAGTTATAAAGGGGTCTCGACTATGCTCGACCTGATTACCATTTAAAAATAAAACCGCAGGGATTTAATCGATTAGCTCAATAGAAAGAAATGATGCCTTTTTTACAAAGATCAGCTTGATCTTGTCGTAAGGAATAAGTGCTGTGTAACTGGTACCTTCCAGCAACATCGACTTATCATTGTAAGTGATTTTGGTTGTTTTGGTGTCCAGCTTCTCATACTTCTCGAACCATCCCTGTGATGTTCCGTCGTGCTGACGGGTACGGATCAAAAATATGTCAGGAGTTTCCTGCATATTGATTCCTTTCATCATCGACTCTACTTCAGGCTTCGACATTTGAGCATTAGTAATGAAACTAACTAATACAAAAACAAAAATTAATGATAGCTTTTTCATAACGGATGAATTTAGTTTAATCTAATATAAGATTAAATCTCAATA
>DASWXS010000153.1:0-2048 GCA_036405375.1 Bacteroidia bacterium | reverse complement strand
GTTTCCCGCAAAGTATGCCTGGTATTTATAATCATTTGCTTTCTCATAATACTCAAGGCTTTCTATATAGTAAGGAAGTGCTTTGTCGTAATTACCTGCATTGTAATGCACAATACCCAATGAGCTCAAACAGGCAATTATTCCGCCTTCGTCATTTATTTTTCTGTTGATGGCAAGTGCGCTATCAATATAAACAACCGACTTTTTTGCATCTCCCTGGATATCGTAATAAATGCCTACCTGGCGTAAAGAAAAGGCCATCCAGTATTGTTTATTGTATTTGCTTGCAATCTTTAAACCTTCACTTGCATACTGGTAAAACTTCGAATAATCTTTCCCCATGTATTCCCAGGCCAGGTTACAATACAGCTTTGCACGATCAGGTTCTTTTGCCTTATCGATCTCACGCAACAAAGTATCTGCCTTGGTTTGTGAGAAACCTAAAAAAACAAACAGCGAAAAAATAAATGCCAGGAAAAATTTCAATCTACAATAATGCATACTATAAAATTACGAAACTGAGATGACAAAAAAGGATTTATTCCATAAAAGAAACAGCAGATCAACTGTTGCTCATTACCGGTTTCGAATCAATGGCTTTAGAATCGAGCGCATCACGAAGACCATTACCTACCAGCATAAAAGCCAGTACCATGATCATGATAGAAATCCCGGGAATAAAAGTAAGATGGAAAGCATCTGCTGTGAAAATATACGCCCAGTGATCATTGATCATTTTTCCCCAGCTTGCAGTTGGTGGCTGAGCTCCAATACCAAGGAAACTTAAACTTGCCTCTGTTAAAATAGCACTGGCAAAGTTGGAAGCTGCAATTACAATCACCGGTCCCATAACGTTTGGTAATACATGTCGCATGATCAGGCGGTAATTTTTAAATCCAAGCGCCCTTCCTGCTTCAATAAATTCTTTTTCGCGAAGAGAGAGCACCTGCCCACGAACAATACGGGCAACTTCCACCCACATGGTTAAACCAACCGCTACAAATACCTGCCAGAATCCTTTTCCTAATACCAAGGTGATAGCAATTACCAAAAGTAAGGTAGGAATAGACCATACTACGTTGATCAGCCACATAATGAAATCATCAATCCATCCCCTGAAATAGCCTGCCACCGAACCGAGCATGAGCCCCAAAATAAGGGAAATGATCACAGCAATAAATCCTACACTTAAAGAAACACGGGTTCCTATAAGCATACGGCTCAACAGATCTCTACCCAAACGATCCGTTCCTAAAATATATTTTTTGGTCACAAGCAGGTTCTTTTCAATTTCCGCCTGCATGTCTTTTGCATTTACCTTGATCTTTTTACTGGTTGTATACTGGTAAAATTCAATGATCCCGTTTGCTTCGTCATTCTTCACGGGCATATTTCCATTGATGTCATATACCACATCTGCAAGGTTATACCGGATCTTCGTTCCGCGGTTTGGCTCGTTACCTGTATATTCTTCTACTACTATATCATTACCAGAGAATGTATAATCATAAACAGTAACATATGTGTAATCGTTCTGCTGACCGTTCCACATTTTCTCAATGAAGTTTACATCGTGTGGACTTTCGTTCTTTCGGATCTTTAATAACTTAATGGTAAAGCCCGGCTTTTTGATTTGCAATTCCGGCTTTTGCTCATTGGCATCCGGCGAAGAATCTGGAGAGATCAGGTAACCGAGAATAAATATAATAACAGAAATAACAATGATAGTAAGCCCAAACATGGAGAGTTTGTTTCTTCTGAAACGCTTCCAGGCGATTTTACCAAGTGAATTCGAACTTTCTATCTTACTTTTGAACACTTCTCTAATTTATATTTCTTCCTTTCCACTTCGGTTTTACTATAACCGACAGTATTGCAATTATAGCAATATAAAACGGATAGAGTAGTACCATCAATGGAAAACCAATAAGGGCCTTCCTTTGCCTGTGAAAAGTAGAACCTAAAAATAGCAACAAAAAGTCAATAATGCACTTGATTCCCGTCAGAATTGTAAAATATCCGGTTAATTCCGGCTTAAAAACAGACAA
>DASWXS010000152.1:0-5265 GCA_036405375.1 Bacteroidia bacterium | reverse complement strand
ATCAAAACCCTTATTGCACACCTGGAAGGTATTGACTCTACCAATTTCGAAATTTCCGGGTTCGTTGTATACAAAACAATTTTTGGAAGAGTAAAATTCGACTATTCCAGAAAAAAAAGGATTGTATCACCTGTACCGCCTAAAATCAGGATCATTAAGGTAGAACGAAAAAGTTTCAGCTTCAAGGAAAAACTATTAAAAGCCGACGCAACCATAGAAATCACTAATAAAGGAAAAATGATCAACCTGCAACTGATCCGTGTTCATTATGACCTCAGGGTAAAAAACACACTTCGGTCGGTAGGCGAAGTAAAAAAGGTGATCGTTATTAAGCCTGGTTCTACTGTAACCTTTGTCTTACCAATGGATATAAAAGTATATCACCCGGTAAAAACTGCAGTCCTCATTAAACTGGACAAAGACCGATTGGAATATACACTGCATCTGACCGGGATCATAAAAGAGAATATCTCCGATGATTCGTTTACAAGTCCGGTTGAAGTATTTTCCTCAGGGACTATGGAACTAAAAAAATAGGTACAGGCATTGGTTTAGCTAGTATTCAACATAAGCGTGTTTACCGTGGATATTAAAAAAAACGAAATAGAATTGAAAAACAAAGCTATTGATTCATCCGATACAGGTAATGTCCCAAATAGCATTTTGGTTTCATTAAATCAGTTCTTTTCTGAGGTTGCGCTCATTGCATCATTTGGAGTTCGTTTCTTTAAAGAGCTTTTCAAACCACCTTACGAAATTGGAGAATTTGTAAGACAATTGTACCTGACCGGGTATAAATCCCTGGCACTTGTGGGAATCACAGGTTTTATCATGGGATTGGTTCTCACTATTCAGTCGAAACCGATCATGGCGGAGTTTGGTGCGGAAGCCTGGATACCCGGAATGGTTGCGGTTTCTATTATCAGGGAAATAGGGCCGGTAATTACAGCATTGATCTTTGCAGGTAAAGTAGGCTCTGGTCTGGGTGCAGAGATTGGATCTATGAAAGTCACAGAACAAATCGATGCTATGGAAGTATCGGGAATAAATCCATTCAACTATCTTGTAGTTACACGTGTATTAGCAACTACATTCATGGTGCCGTTACTGGTCGTATTTTCAGATGTGATTTCGCTATATGGATCCTGGATTGGAATTAATCTTGACGATACCGTTACGTTCACGCTCTTCTTTTCCAAAGTTTTTGAATCACTGGATTTCATAGATGTTGTCCCGGCTTTTATAAAGTGCTTCTTCTTCGGCTTCATTATCGGTCTCGTTGGCTGCTTCAAAGGCTACAACTCAAACAAAGGAACCGAAGGTGTAGGACAGGCATCTAATTCTGCAGTTGTTATAGCATCCCTGCTGGTATTTATAATTGATATGATAGCAGTTCAGATCACTTCACTATTTACTTAATGCTATGGAAGAAAATAATATTACATACAACAAGGAAAATGATTCAGGTACTACAGTCGTTGAAATGAAGAACATAAAAAAAACATTTGGCAGCAATGAAGTTCTGAAGAATGTAAACTTTTCGCTAACAAAAGGAGAAAACGTAGTTGTATTAGGAAAATCAGGAACAGGAAAATCTGTACTCATTAAATGTATCGTAAAATTAATTTCAGCGGATGACGGAGAATTAAATGTATTCGGGAAAGATGTTCTTAAGCTCAATCCCGATGAAATGTCGGAAATAAGAAGTAAGACGGGTTTCCTGTTTCAAAGTGGGGCTCTTTATGATTCGATGACAGTAAGAGAAAATCTCGAATTCCCTGTACGCAGGAAATTAAGGAACACAAGTGAAGAAGAAATAAATCAGCTGGTAGAGGAAGTACTTTCCAACGTGGGGCTGGAAGATACTGCCGAAAAAATGCCTGCTGAACTTTCGGGAGGAATGCGGAAAAGGATCAGCCTTGCCAGGACATTAATACTGAAGCCCGAGCTTATGTTATACGACGAACCTACTACCGGCCTTGATCCGATTACCTCACAGGAAATAAGTGAACTTATTCTCGAAATACAACATAAGTACAAAACAAGTTCGATCATTATAACACACGATATAAAATGTGCCAAAATAACAGCCGACCGGATCATGATCCTGGACAATGGCGAATTCATAACAACCGGAACTTATGATGAATTACAAAACTCAAAAAATGAAATTGTACGTTCCTTTTTTAAATAACAGAACATGAAAAATAAAACCAGTAATATCATTAAAACAGGAATTTTTATAACAGTCGGGATCCTGTTCTTCATTGCAGGAATTTACTTTATTGGTAAACGCCAGCGTTTGTTCAGTAATGTTTTTAAAATAAACGGTGTTTTTAAACACGTAAGTGGACTGCAGGTTGGAAACAACGTAAGATTCTCCGGGATCAATGTAGGAACAGTAGAAAAAATTGAAATCATCTCGGACACCACAGTTAAAGTCGATATGGTCCTGGATGAAAGCACACATCAGTTCATAAAAAAAGACTCACGTGCAGTTATTGGATCAGAAGGATTGATGGGAAACAAAACAGTTAACATTTCCCCGGGCAGCGCTGAGCAAGCTGCTATTCCTGAAGGCGGAACTATTCTTACCGGGCAACCTATTGATGCTGATGAGATACTTGTCAAACTAAAAACTACTGCCGATAATGCAGCTTCCATTTCAGGAGATCTTGCTCTCATTATGAACAATATAAGCCAGGGAAAAGGAACGATCGGAAAATTATTTATGGATACTACTATGGCCAATACACTCGATCAAACTATTACTAATCTTAAACAAGGAACACAAGGTTTTGAAGAAAATATGAATGCAGCGAAAAAAAGTTTTTTACTACGCGGCGCATTTAAGAAGAAGAAAAAAGACAAAGAATAAAAAAAGGACCGAAGTATTTCCGGTCCTTTTTTATCCAATTATTTTATATTAAGTATGCGGGGCTTTTTTGGTGATATCCTCCACATCCGTTATAAACTGCGATACTTTTCTGTTCGCATAAGCTCCATACGAATCTACCAGAACTCCTTTTACACCGTCGCTTGTTTCAATAGCATATACAATTGCGTTATCTGCAGGGTCGCTTTCTCCCTCGAAACGATAAAAGTTTGCGATCTTAACTTCTTCCGGTGTGTATATTTTTTTTGTAGTTGGCGCTTCCAATCCTTTTTCTTTTGCCACAAAATTTTCGGTATATCCATCACTATAAAGTTTATTCATGCAACTCACCATTGTTGTCATCTCCGTTTTTTTAAAATCTGTCATAGTTTCAAATTTTTAATTAATACTATTCTGAATTGCTCTATAACTAATGCAAATTATCGTGCCAATATTTTTTTCATTGAAATCAATAGTTTCGTTCCAAATTAATCTCCTGTTTTAAGCAAAAAATTCCCCGAAACTCCTCACTAAAAATGTGGAGGAAAACCACATTAAAAAACCGAAGGTCAAAGAACAAAAACTAAGCCATTGAATAGTGAGGAATATATTCTACAATTTTCACTAAAAAGCTCATTTTCACTGACTTTAATTTGCTTTATCGTTCAGATTTTCATTTTTTTGTTTAGTGAATAAAATGTACTTTTTTCACTACAATTTCATGCGTTTTCATCTGATAAATTAATCAACGGGTTATGAGCGGTAAAAAAGAAAAAGCAGTAAAAGCCACGAATGGAAAATCTGCAATTGGAAAATCATCTTCTGCCGGTACAAAAAATTCCAAAAACGGAATTCATGCTGAGAAAGACGTGATGGTGTTGGAAAAGCCCAGGGGAATACAAAAAACAAAAAACAAAATTCCTGAACTAATAATTGATCCTATCGATCAGTTATCGGGCTTTCTTGATAAACAGGAATTACTTCGTGTTCTATCAGAAGTGAAAAACGGAAATTTCAACGTTCGTATGCCTATCGACCATGTGGGGCTGAGTGGAAAGATCTGCGATACGTTGAACGAAATCATCCAGATGAACGAACGAATGATGCAGGAATTTACCAAAGCAGGTAATACCATCGGTAAACAGGGAAAACTTACACAACGTATTGAAGTTCCTATTGCGCGTGGTTCCTGGAGTACAGGTATCGATTCATTAAATACACTCATCTCCGATTTAGTGCATCCTACAATTGAGATCGCACACGTTATCAGCTCAGTTGCAAAAGGAAACCTTTCACAACAGATGTCTGAAAAAATTGGTGATCATGCCTTGCAGGGAGAATTTGCCAGGATCGCGAAAGAGGTAAACGACATGGTGAAGCAGCTCAACCTCTTCTCTATGGAGGTAACACGTGTAGCCCGTGAGGTTGGTTCGGAAGGTAAACTGGGCGGACAGGCAAAAGTAAAAGGTGTAGCGGGTGTATGGAAAGATCTTACTGACTCTGTAAACCAGATGGCAGGTAACCTTACTGCACAGGTACGTAATATCGCAGAGGTAACTACAGCGGTTGCGAAAGGTGACTTGTCTAAAAAAATTACAGTGGACGTGAAAGGAGAGATCCTGGAGTTAAAAAACACGATTAACACCATGGTGGATCAGCTGAACTCTTTCTCTTCCGAGGTAACGCGTGTGGCATTAGAGGTAGGTACGGAAGGTAAGCTCGGTGGACAGGCACAGGTAAAAGGTGTAGCAGGCACATGGAAAGATTTAACCGACTCTGTAAACCAAATGGGTTCTAACCTTACTTCACAGGTACGTAACATCGCAGAGGTAACAACAGCGGTTGCGAAAGGTGACTTATCACGTAAAATCACTGTGGACGTTAAAGGAGAAATTCTCGAATTAAAGAATACAATCAATACCATGGTGGATCAGCTGAACTCTTTTGGTTCAGAGGTGACACGTGTTGCACGTGAAGTGGGTTCCGAAGGTAAACTTGGTGGACAGGCAACAGTTGAAGGTGTAGGTGGTGTGTGGAAAGATCTTACAGATTCTGTGAACCAGATGGGATCTAACTTAACAGCACAGGTACGTAACATTGCAGAGGTTACAACCGCAGTAGCGAAAGGAGACTTATCACGTAAAATTACGGTGGATGTAAAAGGAGAGATCCTCGAATTAAAAAATACAATTAACACGATGGTGGATCAGCTGAACTCTTTTGGTTCAGAGGTAACACGTGTGGCAAGAGAAGTAGGTTCTGAAGGTAAACTCGGTGGGCAGGCAACTGTAAAAGGTGTTGGTGGTGTGTGGAAAGATCTTACTGATTCCGTAAACCAAATGGCATCTAACTTAACTGCGCAGGTACGTAATATTGCAGAGGTAACTACA
>DASWXS010000151.1:0-3040 GCA_036405375.1 Bacteroidia bacterium | reverse complement strand
CTTAGAAATTTCGGGCTATTTTGTAACAGACTCACCAAACTATTCATTCCTGGAAGGATTTTTATCCGAAGGATTTGGTCTGCTTGTTGGAGGTTTTATTGAAGAAATATTTTTCCGTGCTTTTCTATTCTATATCATTTATGAGGCTCTCCGTACGATCATAAAAGAGCCCCGGAAGAGAGCCATTTTTATGATCATTATTATTTCTCCCTTATTTGGATTAGCTCATTGGGGAAATAACGGCGCAACGATTATTTCAACTATAAACCTGGGCATTGATGCAATGATGATGTGCCTGCCATTTTTAATAACGGGGCGCCTGGGAATGTCGATCGGAATACATTTTGCATGGAACTTAATACAGGGCTCCATATTCGGATTTGCTATGAGTGGCAATATTGCCAAAGCATCTGTAATGAGTGTGAACATGCCCGACAATATACTTACAGGTGGCGCTTTTGGACCAGAAGGAAGTGTATTATTGGTGCTATTGGATTTAATAGCAATACTATTAATAGTATATTGGAAAAAACTCAAGAACTATACTAACATAGTCAACCCAAGTATCATTCAACATGGAGCTGGCCTTGCCAAATAATTTTATCTATTCTCAAACTTTAAGAGCTCCCCTGAATCCACGTGCTGCATAATACGACTCAGCTCCGTTATGATATACAAAAACGGTGTTGTAGCGACGATCACAAAAAAGTGCTCCACCCAGTTTACGAATGTTCGCCGGTGTAGTGATCCAGCTGGATGTTTTTAGATCAAATTCACCAAGCTCCTGCAGTTCCCGGTATTGCTCTTCAGTCAGAACTTCTATTCCCATATCTGCTGCCATATCTATAACACTGTCTTTAGGTTTATGTTCTTTCCTTGAATTCAGAGCTGAACGGTCATAACACAAACTCCTTCTTTCTTTAGGAGTTTCTGCCGAACAATCGTAAAATACATATTCACCCGTTTTTTTGTCGTATCCTACTACATCCGGTTCACCACCGGTACGCTCCATTTCTTCTAGCGACCACAGCTTTGCGGGATTTGCCATTAGCTTCTCCTCCACCTTTGCCCAGCTAACACCTTTATGCCTCTGCATGTTCTTTTCAAAGCGGGCTTTTACTATCTTCAATAATTCCGCACCTTGTTCTTTCGAAAGTTTATTTTTGGTATTGCTCATTTTCCTGATTATTTATTGAATAAAATATAAAAGGCTTCCTTACCGGGAAGCCTTACAAATTTACTTACAATTTTCTTTCAGTAGTATATCCACTTCGTCATCGTAGGTTTCTGCATAACCCAGTTCAAGCGCTTTCTTTAACGTTTCACATGCTTCCTTTTTCTTTCCATCCTGTACCTGGATTTTAGCCAGGTTCTTATAGGCATACGAATTGGTATTATCCAGCTCCAGCGATTTTTTCACATCCTTATACGCTCCTTTAATATCACCCAGCATCAGCTTGGTATAACCCCTGTTACTGTATGCATAGGAAAACTTTGGCTCGAGACTGATCGCTTTATCGAAATATTCGAGCGCGCCTTTGTAATCCTTTTGTTCCAGCTTCAGAAAAAAACCGAGGTTATTATATCCAACAAAAATAGTTGCAGAATCCAATTTCATTGCTTTTTCAATATCTACTTTTGCCGCTTCGAATTCCTTTTTATATGATTTCGCGATTCCCATATCATAGTATGAGGCAAAATCCAGGGGATCAATCTCAATAGCTTTACCAAACCAATATACAGCACTGTCCCAGGATTTTTGGTGAACGAAATTATTTCCCAGGTATTTGATTGCATTCAGCTCTCTCGGGTTCACTTCTATCAATGATTTCAGTATTTTATTAGAATCATCGTACTTCTTCATGGAGAAATAAGTATTAGCCTTCGCAATTAATAAATCTGCATCATCCGGCCTGTATTTCAAGCCCTGGTCCAGGTTTTCGATATTTTTATCATACTTCTTTTCTGCTACATACACATACGATTTAAAAAGATAGGTTTTAACATACTCCGGCTTCATTTCCATTGCAATATCAAAGTCTTCTAACGCTGCTTTATTACTTTTTAGCTTGTATTTGCAATATCCCCTGTATATATAAGCATCCACGATCTTATATTTATTTTTCACTTCATCCTTGTACCCGATCGCCTGGCTCAGCTTCTTAACGGCATCGCTGTACTTACCTGCATCGATCATTGCTGCTGCTTCATTATAACATTTTGAAAAATCAGATTGCCCCTTCGCAAAGATCACAAGGCAAATAAAAAGGCAGACAAAAGCGATTTTTTTCATAACTACTTCTTATCAAAGATGATACTTTTCTTATTAAAATCTGCAGCAGCATTTAATACTGCTACAAAGTCGTTGAAATTAGCGATGCCATATTCCAGCAATTTGTAATCTTCGTAAACAGAAACAACGATCTTGTTATCCTTTAATTCGTACGATGAAGCAAAAGTTGCAGTTTCTTTTCCATCAATCACGCAGGTCTTTTTAATATTCAGATCGTCCAGGTTAGAAGGTTTATAGCCATCAGGAATATTAATGATCAGTTCGCGTTTCAGGTAATGTGTGTAGCCCATATCAGCAGGAGTTACCCTATTGGTTTCCTGGTACAATTCTGCTTGTTTTCCGATCAATAAACCCACTTTAAATACATATTTGTTGCCGGCGTTTTCCAGGAAGTCGTTTTGCTCGCCTTTGAATTTTATGATCATGGGGTTCACGAACACATCTTTTTCTTCTACGTTCAATACTTCGTTGTTGGTCACATTCTCCATGGTCTCACTCAGGTAATAAGATTTTTTGATCTCTTCCCTTTGCTCAGGGCTCAGGTACCTGAAGATCGGCTGAACATAATATGCATTGTAGCCAAACAGCTTCTGTGTAACATCCAGGTTTACAGTTGCAGCCGAAAAATCGAGCGTGGCCATTACATCATAATTATGATACGACTTATCAAACTCCGTGTACTTCAGTTTTTTTGTTTTAGATGAAGACGCTGAAATATCTCCAATACTCACTTCCTTCACAAAGATG
>DASWXS010000150.1:0-1751 GCA_036405375.1 Bacteroidia bacterium | reverse complement strand
CTTTGCATTAGCAGAATCTGTAGCGCTCATTTCTTTTTTGAGACGAACCATGATGTGAGACACAAACACTTCACCCTGGTTAGGACGACGATCGTATACCTTAAGAATATGGTATCCGAAACGGGTTCTTACGATCTGGCTGATCTCTCCTTTTTTAGTAGCAAATGCTGCATTTTCGAACGGATAAACCATTTGCAGTGAGGTAAAGTAGCCAAGGTCACCTTTATTTTCGGCAGCAGAAGGATCACCAATGCCAAGTTTTGCACTTTCTTCGGCAAGTTTACCAAAATCTTCGCCTTTCATTGCACGTTTGCGGTAATCATTGATTTTATTGAAAGCGATCAATGTATCTTTTGGAAGAGCATCTTCACTGCATTTTACCAGGATATGACTTGCCTTGATCTCTGTTTTCATACGATCGTACGCTTCAGTAATCAGGTTTTCATTCACGTTTTTATCAGTAAGGTATGGAGCTGCCAATTGCTTTCTGTAGCCAGCCAATTCATTCTTAAATGCCGCAACAGTATCCAACCCTAATAATTCAGCCTCTTTAACTTTCAGCTTGAAATTAATGAACAAATCCATGTATTCTTTCAATGATTTGTCATCAGTTACCGCATCTTTGTTGTTATTTTTACGGAATACGCTTTCAAATTCAGCCTTTGAGATATTTTGCCCGTCGATGGTTAAAATAGTGGGTGATTGTGCGTTAACTGATAACGAAATGATTGTGAAAAGAGAAAATCCTGCTAAAATCGCCTTCATAAATTTTTAATTTTGGGTAACAAATGTAACAAAAATAATGCCTGCAGGTTCATCAACTTTTGCTTTAACAAAAATTAGCAGACACTCTTTATAAACAATTGACTAACAATACATTAAACCCCATTTATACTTATCTTTTCTTTGGGCTTCACAATACCATATTTCTAAATACCTTTGCATATGAATTTTTTTGAACCCGATAAGCTAAAAGTTGGAATTTTAGGTGGTGGTCAGCTTGGCCGAATGATCATACAAAGTGCAGTTAATTACAACCTGTTTATTAAGATCCTTGATCCGGACGAAAATGCTCCCTGCAAATACATTGCAAACGAATTTAAAAAAGGAAGTCTTACCGATTTTGATACGGTATATAAATTCGGTAAAGATTGTGATGTTATTACTATAGAAATAGAACACGTAAATATTGAAGCCTTAAAGAAACTGGAGAAAGAAGGCAAAAAAGTATTTCCCCAACCGCATGTGCTGGAAACCATACAGGACAAGGGAACCCAAAAGATGTTCTACCAGCGCAATGATATTCCGAGCCCTGATTTTTTCCTTACCGAGAATAAAGAACAGATCGGTAAATTCAATGATTACTTCCCTTTTTTTCAGAAACTCCGCAAAGGCGGCTACGATGGGAAAGGCGTTGTAAGGCTTGACGATCCTAACAATCTCGACAAAGCCTTTACTGAACCAAGTGTGTTGGAGCGATTTATTGATTTTGACAAAGAGATATCCGTAATTGTTGCGCGTAATGAAAATGGTGAAACTAAATGTTTTCCTGTGGTAGAATGTGCATTTAGCGCTGAAGCCAACCTGGTTGAATTTTTATTTTCACCGGCCGAACTAAAAAAATCAATCGAAAAAGAAGCATACAGGATCGCGCAATTGGTTGCCGAAAAAATGGGAATTGTTGGCATACTAGCTGTAGAAATGTTTGTAACCAAAGATGGAAAAGTTTTGGTAAACGAGGTTGCCCCGCG
>DASWXS010000149.1:0-5297 GCA_036405375.1 Bacteroidia bacterium | reverse complement strand
TAGCCCTTACTTAAAAATACCTGCTGGCACGTAGAAGAGTGATTTTTGTTTTTATCTACCATTGTAAAACAAAACTACTCTTATGAAACGCTCACTTAAAAAATTACTTGCACTTACTGCACTCGCAATATCCACAAGTGCATACGCTCAATTAGAAATTCAGATCGGAAGAACCCAACCCATTGGAGGTTTTGCAAAGAAAACAGGCTTTGACCAGGCAGGTTATGCAAAGCAGGGAACCTGTTTCCAGCTGAATGCTATGGGTGAAGATGGTGATCTGAAAATGACGATGTCGGTATTTGCCGGAATAAATAAATTTGACCTTGATGCATATCAACCCCAGTTCATCGAAGCAAACAAAGCCAGTGGAAAAACATACACCCGTTTCGAAGTCGGAAAATATTTGAATTTCGGATTCACTGCAGGGCCGGAATACAGGCTGCAAATCGGTGAAAAACTTGTAGTGCCAATCAGGGCACACGTGGGTTTCCAGATGATGATGCCGCCATTAAAATTCAATGCGTATTATACAGAACTAAGCTATTTTGGCGGACCTGCTGAAGAATCTTACGATAACATAGGAGGAAACTTTGTGTATGAAGTTCTGGGTTTAAACTACAGGCTTGGATCGGGATTAGGATATAAATTAAGCGGCGGCACAACGTTAATGGCCCGCGTTGATTATAACAACCGGTTTTTAGGAGGGCAGATGACTTATGGTAATGGCGAGGCACGCTCGACCTATCCAAAAAAATTCACCAATATTGATTTTAATATTGGATTTGCTTTTGGATTCGATTAAATAACAGCTATTACAATCTGTTTATTCATAGCACGTTAGAATTGATTTTAAAAGTCGAAAAGCACAGGAACAAGGAGCAATTATGCTTCAAAAAGCCTGTTCTTTTTGCTTTTTTTAGTACATTTGTGCTTCTAAAAACCGAATTATGGCTTCAGATAACTACCAACACCACGATTATTATTTAATGGATGAATTGCTTAGCGATGAGCATAAGTTAATCCGCGAAACTGCCCGTGCATGGGTAAAAAAAGAAGTTACTCCAACTGTTGAAGAGTACGCTCAAAAAGCGGAATTCCCAAAACACTGGATCAAAGGATTAGCTGAGATTGGAGCATTTGGACCATATATTCCGCAAGAATACGGCGGACCTGGATTAGACCAGATCTCTTATGGTATCATCATGCAGGAAATTGAGCGTGGCGATAGCGGTTTACGTTCTACTGCTTCTGTTCAGAGTTCATTGGTAATGTACCCGATCTTTACATACGGAAGCGAAGAGCAAAAGAAAAAATACCTTCCTAAACTGGCTACAGGTGAATTGATGGGCTGCTTTGGTTTAACTGAGCCAGATCATGGTTCAAATCCTGCAGGTATGCTTACCAATTATAAAGATGCAGGTGATGGAAAACACGTGATCCTGAATGGTGCTAAAATGTGGATCTCTAATTCACCTTTTGCAGACATCGCAGTCGTATGGGCAAAAGATGAAGCTGGTGATATCCGTGGATTAGTTGTAGAGCGTGGAATGGCTGGTTTCACTACTCCTGAAACTCACGGTAAATGGAGTTTACGTGCGAGTGCAACGGGTGAGCTGGTATTTGATAATGTAAAAGTTCCGAAAGAAAATATTTTCCCTAACATTAAAGGATTAAAAGGTCCTTTGGGTTGTTTGAACAGCGCGCGTTATGGTATTGCATGGGGTGTTATTGGTGCTGCATTGGATTGCTACGACAGTGCATTGCGTTACAGTAAAGAACGTGTTCAGTTCGGTAAACCTATTGGTGCTTTCCAGTTAACACAAAAGAAATTAGCGGAGATGATCACTGAGATCACTAAAGCTCAATTGTTAACGTATCGTTTAGGTACATTGAAAAATGAGCACAGGGCAACTCCTGCACAAATCTCAATGGCAAAACGTAACAATGTAAACATGGCATTGCAGATTGCACGTGAGGCACGCCAGATCCATGGCGGTATGGGAATTACAGGCGAATACCCAATTATGCGTCACATGATGAATTTAGAATCAGTTATTACTTATGAAGGAACCCATGACATTCACTTGTTGATCACAGGTATGGATGTTACTGGTTTCAATGCATTTGGATAATAAGCTGATAAAATGAATATGAAAAAAAGCAAACCGTAAGGTTTGCTTTTTTTCATTTATATAAATACATTTGAAATAAGAGGATTTTAATTTAAAAGAATAATTTATGAAAAAAGTATTTTGTATACTACTGTTCATTGCGGGGATCGTTAATATATCTTCTGCACAAATAGAATTTAACACAGGGAATCCTGAAATGGAAACCAATTTAAATAGCATGAATGTAAATGCTAAGCTGGACCTTGGAAAGTTCAAGGCGGATCTTAGTTTAAAATACGGTGTGCCGTCAACAAAGGTTGATAACCTTTTGGGTCTTAATATGGAACCTGCTGAGGTGTTTCTCGCTTTGGAAATAGGGCACATTATTCATAAACCGGTGGATGATGTTGTAACCGTTTATAAATCGAATAAAGGAAAAGGTTGGGGGGCAATTGCAAAAGAAATGGGAATAAAGCCCGGTTCAAAGGAATTTCATGCCTTAAAGAATAGTACAAAAGGTAAAGGAGATAAAGGAAATAAGGGCCCTAAAGGTACCAAGGGAAACAAAGGCGGCAAAGGGAAGAAATAAGAGAATAAGCCACCCAATTATAACGCATTTTTGTAATGATTGTTGATCTATATACAAAAGCCTTTTCGTTGTGCGCGAAACGGCTTTTTTAATGAATTTTTTAAGGACTTAGGAAAATTGAAATCGTAATACCTGTTGTAGTATAATGTGAAGTAAAAGATAATTATATTGACGAAGAACAAAGTGAACCAGGCATGGCAAAAAAATTGATGAAACAGTATGATGAGCTTTATGGTAAACCGGATTGGATAATAGATACAGATCCTACCGATCCCGGGATGCTGAAGTTATTGGTATACGATGCAGAACCTGAATATGAGCTGCCTCATACATCAGTTTGCTCGGCAGGATTTTCAACCCGATCAAAAAAACATTCGGTTGAATTCAGGATGGAAGTAAATGGAAAGCTAAGCGAAAAATATGTGATTCAATTGGGATCTTTTTTCGAAAAACTGTATGAGCTGATCATAAAGGATAAAGAGATCATGCCGGCAAAAATATATGGTCCTTTAACAGTTCCCGGGTTCAAAGGGATTAAAAGTGCAATGATCATAGACAGCGGATATATGTCTATGGAAATGCTCGACTATGATGCAAACACCGGCCGCGTTATGACCGTTCTTCCTATGAATAAAGAAGAAGCTGCGGGATTGCTGGAAATGAACCCGGAGTTTTGTGAACGAATGATACTCACTATACATGATCATTTAAGAGATAGCAAAAGATCGGCCTTGTCGCTGGCGCGTGTATGCATGAGTACCTTGTGGGAAAGAATAGCGGATTGGTATAAACAAAATAAGATCTATCGTGCCGCAGAATTGCAGAAAGCTATAAAGACTTCCGCATCTTCTTCTATAGGGAAAAATGCGGAAAAGATTGAAAAAGCAGTTGGCATAAAACTTTTTCCTGATTTCCACATTTCATTAGATATCATACAGAGTCAAATGCCGCTCAAATCATTTTATGCATTCAGTCCCACGCAGGTTATAGATACCTGCAAATCGATGAATAAAATGAATGATGCTGGTACATTTAAAGATGCCTTGTACAAACTTCGGGGAAATCCGGCGATACAACAGGTATGGTGGCACAAACACTGGGTACCTTTTGCAATGGATAGTTACGGGCGTTACCTTGTTGTTGATATGGCGCCTGGCCCCCAGGGAGAAAAAGGGCAGGTACTATTGCATGATAATATTGAAGGGCCTTTGCATACCGGTTACGATTCTTTTTTTTCTTGGCTTAACGGTTACCATTCGGAATTAGTGCAGGGCGAATACACTGCAGGAGATGATGGCAGGTACCTGGATAAAGAATAATGGCCCGTGGTGAAACATGAGCTGTAAAGCATGGAATCAGGCTTTAGGAAAGTGAGAGAAACAAAAACAATACGGAGTATAACTGCATATAAGTCAAGGATAAAACAAGGCGCAATCTGATCAATATTTATTACATTTGTTCAAAATGCCCTTAAGCGTATGATGTTTAACTCTCTTTCCTTTTTAGGATTTTTCATTATTGTTTATTCATCATATTTATTATTCAGGAAAAATTTTAAAATACAAAACCTGATTTTGCTAATTGCCAGTTATTATTTTTATAGTTGCTGGGATTGGCGCTTTCTTTTTTTACTGGTGTTTTCTACATTCCTGGATTACTTTACAGGAGCCAAAATATTTGATGCAAAAACCCAGAAAGGAAAAAAACGATGGTTAGTAACAAGTATTGGGATAAACCTGGGGTTTCTGGCATTTTTTAAATATTACAATTTTTTTATTGACTCATTTGCAGATCTCACCGGTAGATTAGGTTTTCATGTTTCGCTCCCGGTGTTAAGTATTGTATTACCTGTGGGTATTTCTTTTTATACATTTCACGGACTTAGTTATGTTCTGGACCTTTATAATAATAAAATAACGCCTGAACGAAATTTTGTCAATTACTCATTATTCGTCAGCTTTTTCCCATTGCTTGTTGCAGGGCCGATTGAACGGGCCACTCATTTATTGCCACAGATATCCAAACCCAGGAGTATTAATGCAGACCAGGTAAACGCGGGATTATTTCTTATTGTATGGGGTTTCTTTAAAAAAGTGGTAATCGCAGATAATCTTGCAAGGATATCAGACCAGGTTTTTTCACATCCTCAATGGGATTTTTCAGGAATAGATCTTTGGCTTGGTGTTTTCGCTTTTATGTTCCAGATCTATTGCGATTTTTCAGGCTACTCGGATATTGGAAGAGGTATTTCCAAGCTCATGGGATTTGAATTGCTGATGAATTTTAAACTGCCTTATTTTTCAAAGGACCCAAGCGAGTTTTGGCAGCGGTGGCATATATCTTTATCCGGCTGGTTGAGAGATTATCTTTACATACCATTGGGGGGCAACAAGAATGGTAAGCTCAAAACGTACAGAAATTTAATGATTACTATGATATTGGGCGGATTGTGGCATGGAGCAGCCTGGACATTTGTGCTCTGGGGTTTTTATCATGGTGCTTTATTGGTAATATATAGGGTGGCCGAAGAGAGAGCGATCATCAGTGTAAACCGGTATAGAATAATAAATGTAGCTATCATGTTTTTGTTTACCCTG
>DASWXS010000148.1:0-8317 GCA_036405375.1 Bacteroidia bacterium | reverse complement strand
ATGTTGTTTTCCTGATCTCATTTGTTTGTTTGCAGTTTATATTAGGAAACACTGCCGAGTATTTATCTGATAAAAAAACATTTGGAATATTGTCTTCTATAAGCATAGCATTTATCATGGGCTTGGCTGATGATGCCTATGATACAAAACCTTTATTGAAATTTCTTACCCAATTTTTTTGTGCACTTATTTTACTGATTACCGGCACAAAAATAGAATGCTTTGATAGTGAGTTCTTAAATTATACACTTACCATACTATGGGTAGTAGGTATGATGAATTCGATAAATATGCTGGATAATATGGATGCGATAACAACTATTGTTTCCATTGCCGCAATAGGATTTATTACGATACTTTCTGTTCTTCAGTCGCAAGCCCTGTCACCATTGCCCATATTATCTGTTGCTATGCTTGGTGCTTTAGTAGGTTTTTTGATTTACAACTGGCATCCTTCAAAAATGTTTATGGGAGATACAGGCAGTCAGTTCCTGGGTATTTTCCTGGCAGTCATCGGTATCGAATATTGTTGGGATATAAAACCATTCCAGGAAGAGCAGTTTCCTCTTGCTTACGGATCAAAAAGCATCCTTGTGATAGCCTCTACATTTATTATTCCCCTCTCTGATACGGTTACTGTGGTTATTAATAGAACCAGTAAAGGACAATCGCCTTTTGTTGGCGGTAAGGATCATACCACTCACAATCTTTTTTTCAGGGGAGTAACTGAAAAAAAGATTGCTGTACTTTACTTCCTGATCAGTGCAGTAGGTTGTTTTTTATCTTACCAGATCATTGCTGATCATGAGTGGAACCTCACAAAATTCTGGATCTATTCTGTTTTCCCTATCCTTATTTTTAGCACACTGTTTCTGCTTACCAGGATAAAAAGAAAGGCATAAAAAACTTCATTGGCTTATTTCTGCGCTTTAACCCGTAAATTTGTATAAACGAAGGAAAAATATTGCAAAATTCATTTTCCTTTCGATATTTGAGATAAATAATAACGCCTGTGAAAAAACGCAAACAAAAAAAAATCAGCTCGATTGGCAGAAGAGAATGGGTTGATTTTCCGTTGCTTGATCTTTTTGGACTTGAAGCCAAAATCGACACAGGTGCGTTTACTTCAGCACTCCATTGCAAAGATATTGAGATTCGTAACGTTGATGGAACAGAAAAACTTTGTTTTAAATTGCTTGATGAATCACACCCTGAATACAGTAATAACGAGTACATGTTTTCAGATTATGATAAAAAAGTGATCAAAAGTTCATTTGGCGAGTCGGAAGAGCGTTACGTAATTAAAACACAGGTTCAGATTGCCGGAAAAAAGATCAATTGCTCTATTTCCCTTACTGATCGCACCAATATGCGTTACCCCGTATTGATTGGCAGACGTATGATAAAGGGAAAGTTTATTGTTGATGTGAGCAAAAAATATACGGGGGGGCCCCCAACTTCCAAAACTTTTTTTTAAATTAGCTTTGAAACTTAACAAGTATGCCAGGACATTAAATCCTATGCATTGAGAAAAGTTTTTAGCAAGAAACCTGATTATGAAAATAGCAATTCTTTCACGAAGTAAGAATATTTACTCCACAGCACAACTAGTAGAAGCCGCAGAAAAAAGAGGTCATGAAGTATTACTTCTTGATCACATGAAATGTGTATTGGTAATTGAAAAAGGACGCCCTCACATTTATTACCAGGGGAAAGAGATCACAGGAGTTAACGCTGTTATTCCGCGTATCGGAGCTTCCGTTACGTTTTATGGAGCGGCAGTTGTTAGGCAATTCGAAATGATGAAAATATTCACCGCAGTTGAATCGCAGGCCCTGGTTAGATCGCGTGATAAATTACGTAGTTTGCAGATACTTGCGAGGGCAGGAATAGGAATGCCTAAAACCGCTTTTGCAAATCAAACCAAGGATATAGAAAACCTGGTGGCAAGTGTTGGTGGTGCACCTTGTATTGTAAAGCTATTGGAAGGAACCCAGGGTATCGGTGTAATATTAGCTGAAAGCAAAAAAGTTGCAACATCGGTGATAGAAGCATTTTTGAAACTTGATGCAGCTATGCTTGTCCAGGAATTTATTGGTGAAGCAAAAGGAGCCGATATCAGGGCTTTTGTAATCGACGGCCAGGTTGTTGGAGCAATGAAGCGCCAGGCGAAAGACGGGGAGTTCAGATCTAATTTGCACAGGGGCGGAAGTGCTGAGGTTATACAACTGAGTGCTGAAGAGAGAGCAACAGCAATTAAAGCTGCAAAAAAACTTGGACTTGGAATCGCCGGAGTTGATATGTTGCAATCTGCCAGGGGGCCTTTAGTTATGGAAGTAAACTCTTCACCTGGCCTGGAAGGAATTCAAAAAGCTACGGGAATTGATATCGCAGGAAAAATAATTGAATACGTTGAACGAAATGAGTTCAACGGAGACGAAGGATAATTTTGAATAACATTTATGAAAGACATTGAAATAAGTGGCACAGTAGTTAAACCCGGCGAACACAAAAAATTAATCCTCAACACCTACCAGCTTCACACAAAAACAAGCATAGAAATTCCTGTTCATGTTTACCGCTCTACTGTTGAAGGACCAACAATGCTTATTAGTGCCGGAATGCATGGTGATGAGACCAATGGTATAGAGATCCTCAGAAAAATAATTGCCCGCGATGAACTGGACAACCTGAAATGCGGTACAGTGATCGCGATACCGGTTATCAATATTGTTTCATTTTTATATGGTTCACGTGAACTTCCTGATGGGAGGGACCTGAACAGGTGTTTTCCCGGAAGTAAAAATGGTTCATTGGGATCAAGAATTGCTTATGATATTATGAAACATATTATTCCACTTATCGATTTTGGAGTAGATTTTCATACCGGAGGGGCAAAGATCAACAACTATCCGCAAATACGCTGCGTATATAGCTTCCCCGAGAATGTGGTGTTAGCAGAAAAATTTTCGGCGCCATTAATTATTGATTCAGTTTATCGCGACGGAACGTTCAGAAAAGAAGCAGCAAAAAAAGGAAAGGCAATATTAGTTTATGAAGGCGGCGAATCATTACGATTTGATTATAATGCCATCAATGAAGGGGTGAATGGTTGCCTGCGGTTGATGAAAGAATACGGAATGATTGATACCGAAGTGCCTCCTAATCCTTATGTGAAGATTGTTAAAGGTACATGGGTGCGTGCAAAAATGGCCGGATTATTTCATTTCAATAAAGCCAATGGTTCTTTTGTAGATAAGAACGAACTGCTTGGAGTGATTTGCAATCCTTACGGAGACATCGAAGCTCAAATCCTTTCTCCTATTAGTGGTTATGTAGTTGGTGTAAATAATCAACCTGTTGTGAATGAAGGCGACGCACTTGTGCATTTGGGAAGTACAGAGTAAATTGTTTTGGGTTTGATTGTTTAATGTTTATTGGTTGGTTTAGTACTAATTGTTTGATGTTTTTCATCTTTAAACAACCAAACAAAAAAACATCAAACATTCTTACTTCCCTCTTCCCTGTATTACGATCAGTGCTGTGTAGATTAATATCTTCAGGTCAACAAGCAGGCTCATATTCTCAATGTAGATTACATCGTATTTAAGGCGTTGTACCATCTGATCAACCGTTTCGGCATACCCATATTTTACCTGTCCCCAGGAAGTAATACCAGGTCTTACTTTATGAAGATGCTTGTAATGTGGTGCTTTTAATACGATCTGGTCAATGAAAAATTGTCGTTCAGGGCGGGGACCAACAATACTCATTTCTCCTATGAGCACATTAAAGAACTGCGGAAGCTCATCCAGCCTGGTCTTTCTCATAAACCTTCCGAAAGGAGTGATCCTTGGATCGTGTGTGCTGGATAATGCCGGGCCCATTTTTTCCGCATCAACATACATACTTCTAAATTTGATGATACGGAATGGTTTTCCATGAATCCCGATTCTTTCCTGTGAATAAAACACCGGGCCTTTTGATCCTAATTTTACAAGCAATGAGACAATAAAATAAAGCCACGAAAAGCAAACCAGTACAAATACGGAGATGCTTACATCCATCAGTCGTTTCAACGACTGTTGCCATTGTGGCATTATTTTGCGGTTGATCTCGATAAGAGGTGCCCCAAAAATAGAGGTCATTTTTACTGATCCGGAAAGAATATCATACATATCAGGAATGATCTTTATAATAATTCCTGTATCGCTCAAATCGCTAATTACCTTTCCGAGGTAATTATGTTCCCATGATTCGATAGCAATGATGATCTCTTCTACTTCGTGGGTTTGAATAATCTTTGCAATATCTCCAAACTCACCCAGGTGAGGAACCTTTTTTTGAAGTTGTTCTGAAAATCCGTTTTTCTCATCTACATGAACAAAGCCAATAAACAAATTTCCTGTTCCGTTTTTCAGCTGTTGAATCTCTTCATACATCTTCAACGCACTTTCATTACTGCCAATGATTATAGTCTTAAAACCTTTCTTCCTGTTGTGGATCTGGTAATTGGTAACGGTAGAAAGTATAAAGCGAAGCACTGCAGTAAATGAAAAATGCAGCGACAATAAGGTAAAATAGGATTGATAATAATTCTTATATACTCTTACTTCGTCATCAAGAATGGAAATGAAAAAGATGATTGTTACCCCAATGATGGAAGTAAGCATAGTATTGAGTAATTCACTTAGCCTTGATTTCCTGTAAATGTTATTGTAATTACCTACAATGTAATAAAAGAGTAGCCAGCAAACGGGTATTACCGCAACTCCCAAATAATATTTCTGGGAAAATATAGAAGTTGGATCTACGCCAAATTTTTCGGTTTCAATGTATAACTTCCTGTAAATAAAAAACAAGGTCCATGCAGCAACTGCACTTATCAAATCAACGAGAACATACTTGGTAACCTGTAGCTTTTTATTCATGCATCTAAATCTTTAGGGTTGACTCAACACTTTTATATTATCTATATAAAGAGTCGGATTCCCGCTTCCGCTAAAACTTTTGTTGTCGATATAAAAATATACGTGATACGATGACAAGGGAGTACGGCTTGTAACCGGTGTCAGGTAAAAATAGATCTTATTCCATTCAGCGCTTGGGTTCATACCACCTGCAGATGAGCCGCCCACTGAGTTTTTATTGGCATCGAGCAAACCTATATTAACGTATTGGTTGCATTTGTAATTTACTTCCAGGTAAACAGCTTCAACCCCGGTTGGAAGCGGAAACATGCTTGAGGAATATGCCAGGCAACTGCTTTGCCCGTTTCTTAGTTCAATTTTGGCAGCTTTTGTACCTTCAAATTTATCTGCGGTCTGAACTTTTATAGCAGTGTCGCCAATTAATGAAGAACCTGTAAACTCAAAATCTTCTACCCAATAAAAGGTCACCCCTGATGAATAATAATCGAAAACAGGTTTTAATTCAGTTACTTTCCCTGTTTCCAATACTAGCGAAGTGTCAAATGATTTAATAGGCGCGTATTCTGTTCTCACACTTGAAACCCCGTTTACTTTAATTACCGGCTTAATCTTTACGGCAGCATTTCCGCCGTCCGGAACAGGTATCTTGCACGGGATCGGGAATACACCATAGATATTCCCGTTTATGGTTACGCTTACATCGGTGAACTTATGATTGGTTGTTCCCGGGCCGCCATTAGCGTAAGTGGTTTTGTAAATTACATCGTAAGACGGTATAGAAAGATACGCAGGTGTATCAAGTTTTGGGTTAAACTTTTTGCAGGAAACTAAAAGCGTAACGCCCACTAAAAACAGATATCTTAGAATATAATTCGTCATCACCAAAAAAGAAAACGCAAATTTAGAATCCTTATTGTGTTATCCTATATTAAAAAAGAATTTTCTTTTCTTAATTGACGAAATACTTGTTTTACAAGTGTTTTTCAGAATAACCTCCTAATTAGTCAGACACGGCTGCAGGAGTCGTCGGAATGAAAGGCTCCGGGTTATGCTACAAAAAGATTCGTTTTTGCCATTATTTTCTCTAAAATGATGGTCGTTACATCTCTTGCTTCTAAAATATGATTTAAGTTACTTTCGGGTTCTTTTTTCTCTTTTATACTTCTGAAAAAGTCATTTAATTGATTTTCAGCTTCATCAACTGTATTTACATCCACATCTTCAAATTCAAGAAATGATGATTTTTTATAGGAGCGTTTTAGTTGTTTAGCCAGGAAATCAATAAATAACACCGATTTATCATTGTAGATCCTTGCTTTCCTCAGGTTCATTTCGCTTACCCTGCTTGCAGTGAGATTTACAATACAGCCGTTGTCAAATTCGAGTTTTGCATTAATAAAATCAGGCTCTGTATTTACTACGGATAACGCATTGGCACTCACTTTACGGAGATTTGATTTTACAACACTTAATACCCATTCAATATCCTTATGCAACAGATCATTTACCACCGATATTTTTGCATTGGAAGGACTGTATTGGGATAAGCGTGCTACATCCACAAATACAGCATTATTTATATAAGATGAAGCGGTAAGAAATGCAGAATTGTATTTTTCCGACCATGCATTCTGAATAGTAATGCCTGCCTCGGTAGAAAGATTTTTTAATTGTTTCAATGTTTGTTGACTCACCAGGAAAGGATTGGCAATTAAAAGGTGTTTTCCCATCCTGATCGCTTTATTTACCAGCTCATCAGTGTTTTTATAAAATGCGCATAGTATTACTGCATCTACCTGTTTTAGAAAATCCTGTTCGTTTTCACAATACTTTATATTATATTGTTTAATAAACGCGCGTGCATTTATCAGGCTGGAATCAATAAATGATGCTTCACGTGTATTGCCTAACGATACTAACGAATTGTAGTAATGTTTGGTGAGGTTATTTGCACCCACAAATCCTATTCTCATAAGCAAAAATTTATTTTGTAATTCTTTTTAGTAGCCATTGAACTAAAACAAATCTACCCCGTAATTAAAAGCAGTTTGTTAGTATCATTAAGGAAATATTAAAAGAGCGATGTTAATTGCTTTTATTTTTGTTTTTGTATGATGGACAGAATGGATACTTACCTGTTTCAGGGGAAACGAAAAAAAATGCTCGACGAATTACGTCAGCGTGGAATTAAAGATGAGGTACTTAACGCAATGAATAAAGTGCCGCGACATGTATTTTATGACAGTGCACTGGTTCATTTTGCTTATGATGAAAATAACGCCTTTCATATAGGCGAGGGGCAGACTATTTCCCGACCTTCAACGGTAGCGATTCAAACTCAGCTACTTAACATTAAAAAAGGAGATAAAATACTGGAAATCGGTACGGGGTGCGGTTATCAAACAGCTGTTTTGCTGGAAATGGGGGCAAAAGTGTGGAGCATTGAGCGCCAGTCCAAACTATATGAAAAAACACGTGTTTTTCTCCCGCAATTAGGCTATAATGCACGTTTTTATCATGGAGACGGCTACAAAGGACTGCCATTACAGGCGCCTTTTGACAAGATTATTGTTACCTGCGGGGCACCATTTATACCTAAAGACCTTCTGCTTCAGCTAAAGGAAAACGGTGGAGTAATGGTTATACCCGTTGGAGAAGGCGAGATCCAGGTTATGAATGTCATTACCAGGAAATCTGGCATGGAGTTTGACAAGCGCGAGCTCGGCAATTTTAAGTTCGTTCCAATGCTTAAAGACAAACGTTAAATCGTTTTCAACAAAAAATAGTTGATATTTATTCGAATTGTTGATAAGCGTTTCAGAAATGTTCTTAAATTTGTGCTCATAAAATGTTTAACTAAACAAAAAACAAAACATGAAAAAATCAGTATTAGCTTTAGCAATGGCGTTTGGCGTAACAGGCGCGTTTGCACAAGATTTAACATCAAAAAAAGGTGAGCCATTCTTACCAGAAGCTGGCGATTGGTCAATCGGTATCGAAGCTGCTCCATTCTTGAACTATGCAGGACAAATGTTATCTAACGCAGGTGCATCTTCTCCTAGCTTCAATTTCTTAGCTGGTAACCAGTCTATCTTAGGAAAAATGTTCAAAGACGAAAAAACTGCGTACCGTGCGGGTATCCGCTTAGGTTTCGGTGGTTCTAAAGAATCTGCTGAAGTAACTAAATTGTATGCTGATCCAGCTGCAGCTCCAACTTCTTACACTTTCCCATCTCGTCCAGAAATGGTAATCAACGAGCACAAAACGAGCACAAGAAATATCGCTATCACTGGTGGTATCGAAATGCGTCGTGGAAAAACTCGTTTACAAGGTTTCTACGGTGGTGAGTTAGGATTCGGAATCGCTGGAAGAACTCAAAAATACAC
>DASWXS010000147.1:0-6623 GCA_036405375.1 Bacteroidia bacterium | reverse complement strand
ATCAAAACGCATTACGAAAGTCTTTCTCATACACAGGTTCCTAAAATTGCGGTGCCTCGTTTTAAAGCATGGGGCGATGTGTTGACCTGGAACCTTCAGGAAAACTTCCCTGGCGAATTCCCATATACAGCCGGAATTTATCCGTTTAAACGTGAGGGTGAAGATCCAACCCGTATGTTTGCGGGAGAAGGTGGACCTGAACGTACGAACAAACGTTTCCATTATGTAAGTAAAGGATTGCCTGCTGCACGTTTGAGTACGGCATTTGATAGTGTTACACTATATGGGCAGGACCCTGACCATCGCCCGGATATTTATGGTAAGATCGGTAACAGTGGGGTAAGTGTATGTTGCCTTGATGACGCTAAAAAATTATACAGTGGATTTAATCTTGCTGATCCAAAAACATCGGTAAGTATGACTATTAATGGTCCTGCAGCAATTATTGCGGCTTTCTTTATGAATGCTGCAATTGATCAGCAATGCGAACTTTACATTAAAGCAAACGGATTAGAGAAAGAAGTCGAGAATAAGATAAACGAAATTTATAAAGCAAAAGGTGTTGCTCGTCCTAAATACAATGGGCCATTGCCGGAAGGAAATGACGGGCTTGGTTTGATGCTATTAGGCGTTACCGGCGACCAGGTGTTACCAAAAGAAGTTTACGAAAAAATAAAAGCTACAACCCTTTCACAGGTGCGTGGTACAGTGCAGGCAGATATCCTGAAGGAAGACCAGGCGCAGAATACATGTATCTTCAGTACAGAGTTCAGCTTAAAAGTGATGGGTGATGTACAGCAATATTTCATCGATCAGAATGTGCGTAACTTCTACTCTGTTTCTATCAGCGGTTATCATATTGCAGAAGCGGGGGCTAATCCTATCTCACAGCTTGCATTTACGCTGGCAAATGGATTTACGTTTGTTGAATATTACCTGAGCCGTGGAATGCACATTGATAGCTTTGCACCTAATTTATCTTTCTTCTTTAGTAACGGTATCGACCCTGAGTACAGTGTAATTGGTCGTGTTGCCCGTCGTATATGGGCAAAAGCGATGAAATTGAAATACAATGCGAACGAACGTTCACAAATGTTGAAGTATCACATTCAAACCAGCGGGCGTAGCCTGCACGCACAGGAAATTGATTTCAATGATATCCGTACTACATTACAGGCTTTGTATGCAATTTATGATAATTGTAACAGTTTGCATACAAACGCATATGATGAAGCGATTACTACGCCTACGGAAGAATCTGTACGCCGGGCAATGGCTATACAATTGATCATTAACCGTGAGTTGGGATTAGCGAAGAACGAAAATCCACTGCAAGGTTCATTTATTATTGAAGAGTTGACTGATCTTGTTGAAGAGGCCGTATTAACTGAATTTGATCGTATCAGTGAACGTGGTGGTGTATTGGGTGCAATGGAAACCATGTACCAGCGTGGGAAAATCCAGGAAGAAAGTTTGTATTATGAAACATTGAAACATACAGGCGAATATCCAATTATCGGTGTAAATACTTTCCTTTCCAGTAAGGGATCGCCTACTGTAATTCCTGCTGAGGTTATTCGTAGTACAACCGATGAAAAGGAATTCCAGATCAATACCGTACATACTTTATGGAAAGCAAGTGGAAAAACGGGGGAACAGATGCTAAGAGATATTCAACAGGTTGCGATCAAAAACGGAAATATATTTAATTCATTGATGGAAACGGTGAAGTATTGCTCGTTAGGTCAGATCACCAAAGCATTGTTTGAGGTAGGCGGGCAGTACAGAAGGAATATGTAGCAATAATTTTGAATGATGAATGCTAAATGTTGAATTCCAGTTTCATTTAAAATTCAATATTTGGTATTCAAATTTTTGTTTATACGTATAAGATTATTATCTTTGTCGTATAATTTGATTGTTATGGATGCTAAAGTCACACTTTCCTTTGATAAAACTGTCATTGAGCGTGCCAAAAAATATGCAGAGAGCCAGAATATGAGTCTTTCCCGTATGATGGAGCTTATCCTGGATAAAATCACCAGCAACCAATATGCTTCGCTCGAAGATTTTCCTATTTCTGATTGGGTAAATATTATCGCCGAAGGCCCTGCTGAATACAAAACATCTTCCAGATCCCGCAAGAAGATGAAAGATGAATATTACACCCGCAAAAAATGAAGATCTTCCTCGATGCGAATGTACTGGTATCGGTTCTGAATAAAGAAGTACCTGTTTTTACACACAGTGCCAGGGTATTAAGCCTGGCTGATCATTCACGGTGCAAGTTGTATACTTCGCCATTGTGTCTTGCTATTGCTTTTTATTTTGCTGAAAAGAAAAATGGAAACGCTAACGCACGGCATAAAATGGCTATTCTAACACAAAAATTGAATTTCACCAGTGTAGGCCCGAAAACGGTTGAATCGGTAATGAATAATAAAAGAATCCACGACCTGGAAGATGGATTGCAATACTATTCGGCCCTGGATAGTGGCTGTAAGTGCATAGTTACAGAAGATAAAAACGATTTTTATTTCTCAGAAATGGAAATTCTTTCCAGCAGGAGCTTTCTCGAAAAATATGTTTTTTAATTTGTCTTCAGGATCCTGACAGGCTTTCCACCGTCAATAGATACATAGTAAACTCCGGCTTCAAGGGAATTTCCAATTGCAATCTCTCCTGTTCCTGAAATAGTATATTGCTCAGACAGCTTACCAAGATTATCAACTACATGTAAAGTATGGGATTCAATATCACTTTTTAAGCTGTAATACACAATTGCTTCATCAGCAAAAGGATTTTTTCCTACTACAAAATTAGTTGCGTCATTACTATATGTATGAACTCCAACTCCATTAGGCAGTAATTTCCTGTTTAAGATAGTGCGAACTCCGTTAGTCAGTGTAACATTATTCACTACCAAAGTCTGGTAGCCTGATTTAGAAAGCTGAATGCTGTATGTACCGCCGTTTACTGTTCCTGTTGCATAATTTCCGCCATTCGCGGTTGTGGTGTTTGCCTGTGTTTGGCTTACAATCTGCACTTGTACTCCGTTCAAATTGGCAAGCGTCACTGAGTCCTGTACATTTCCTTCCAGCCAGCATGCATGAATATATGTTGGAGTAAGAACATGCAATCCATCTTCAATGTTCGAAACGACAATAGTACCTGATGGCAGGAAGGGATACACACCCCAGGCGCCATGAAATCCATCACCAAGAGAACCAGAGTAAGTATCGTATTTTCCTACTTCTATCATGTTGTGAGGATAGGTAACATCAACAATGGTGAATCCTTCGGTGTACCATGAGGTTACAGCAAAACTGTCTTTGCGTACATGCACATTGTGCACAATAGAATTGCTTCCCGGGTTGGTTTTTATTTTATCCAGCTCTGTGACATTGCCAAGATCGGTTATATCATATGCAGTAAGGTAAGAGTTACTTATTTCATCGGTAGTAAACAGCGTTTTCTTATCAAATGATGGCCAGGTATTATGCGTGAAATTTCCGGGTGTCGGGAAACTGGTGAGAATTACGGGATTATTTTTGTCTGTAAAATCTATGATGGAACAGGTGCCATTTATGATTTCTCCGGCATACAGTGTATCATTGTCTACATACCCGTCGTGTACATACAAAGGATCGTACATCCCCAGATAAACCGGGTTCCATGGATCAGCAAGGCTTGCACAGATGGCGCCACCGTTGCCGATATTGGAGCCATACAAATAAACGTTGTTTTTTGTAGTGTCTATATGCAGTGAATGAATCGAACTTAATGTCTGTCCTAAAATTACAGGTTCCCAGTGGTGATAGGGAACCGTGCTGGTTGGCAGTTGTCTCAGGTCACAGATCTGTAAACCGCTTCCTGCTTCAGATGTAACATAAGCATACTGTTTATATACTTTTATTTCTTTCCATATCTGGCTTGGTCCGGCAGGCCACGGAATATGAATCACTTCAACAGGAACGTCCGGATCGCTTACATCTACTACCGACATCCCCGTTTCAACACCTACCAGGGCATATTCTTTTCCGGTACTGTCAACATAACCACAAATGTTGGCACATTCTTTTCCGGGATAGCTTAATGAACCTCTGTGAACAACATTAAAGTTTTGCGAACGTACGATTAACGTTACAAAAATGAATACCGGTATAAAAAGGTTTTTTGCCATAATCCATAGGTTTTTCCAAATGTAGCTAAATATTTTTTATACTTTTGGATAAGTAGACGAATGGCCAATACACTTGAAATACTTGCCAGGTACTGGCGACACACAGCTTTCCGGCCGGGGCAGGAAGACATCATCAATTCGGTATTAAACGGACATGATACGCTTGCTTTATTGCCTACCGGCGGCGGAAAATCGATTTGTTTCCAGGTGCCGGCGCTGGCTAAGGATGGGCTTTGCCTGGTAATTTCACCTCTTATTGCTTTGATGAATGACCAGGTAGCGAATCTCAAAAGTAAAGGTATTAAAGCAATGGCTATTACTTCGGCTATGAATTGGCATGAGATCCGTATTGCTTTTGGAAATTGTATAAATGGTAATTACAAGTTCCTGTATATCTCCCCGGAGCGTTTACAAACAGAAGTATTCCTGAAAAATTTGCAGGATCTGAATATCTCCATGATTGCTGTAGATGAAGCACATTGTATTTCGCAATGGGGCTACGATTTTCGTCCCAGCTATATGAAGATAGCAGAGCTTCGTGAGCATCTGCCAAAAGTGCCTGTTATAGCTTTAACAGCAAGTGCAACCGAGAAAGTAATTGAAGACATACAGTTGAGGCTGGAGTTTAAAAAGGCGAATGTGTTTAAATCTACATTTGCACGAAGAAATTTGCATTATATTGTTCAGCAGGAAGAAGATAAAATCGGAAGATTATTCTCGATCTGTAAGCGTATAGAAGGAACGGGTATTGTGTATGTGAGAAACCGAAGAAAAACAGTGGAGATCTCGGAGATATTGAAACAAAATGGAATTAAAGCTGATTATTATCATGCAGGTTTAAAAGCGGAACAGAGGCAGGCAAAGCAAAACGATTGGATCAATAATCAAACTCGGATCATTGTTTCTACCAATGCATTTGGTATGGGAATAGACAAACCAGATGTTCGTTTTGTTGTTCACCTTGATCTTCCAGATAGTCTTGAGGCTTATTTCCAGGAAGCAGGCAGGGGTGGAAGAGATGGAAATGTTTCCTATGCGGCATTACTTTTTCAACAGCTTGATGCAGAACAACTGAGGCAATCGGTAGAGCAGTCTTTTCCTTCGTTTGAAGAAATCAGGCAGAGTTACCAAGCCATTGCAAATTATTTCCAGATCGCTGTTGGTGCGGGTGAAGGCATGTCTTTTGATTTTGACCTCGACGTTATTTGCAATAACTACAAATTGAAACCATCAGTAGTTTTTAATTCACTGCGTTTTCTCGAAAAGGAAGGCTACATAGCTTTGCAGGACGGGGGCTTCGAACAATCGAAAGTGATGTTGTTGTTGGATAAACAAGAGTTATATAATTTCGAAATAAAACACCCGAAATTTGAGAAAGTACTGAAAGGTTTGATGCGTAATTATGGTGGGCTATTCGAACAGCATGCCTACATAAATGAGTTTATCTTAGCGAAACGTTTACTGATTTCCATTCCTGAACTGGAAGATCAATTAAGACGATTAACAAAACTGGAGGTACTTGAGTATATTCCCAAATCGCAACTTCCTAAATTGATCTTTACCACCTCGAGGGTAGATGGTAAAAACCTTCAGTTGCTCCCGGAAAATTATAAATTGCTGAAGAAAGTTGCTATAGAACGTTCGGAGTCGGTTATCAGGTATGCAACGGAAAAAAACATTTGTAGGAACCGTTTGCTACTGACTTATTTCGATGAAATCAATATAGAAGATTGCGGAAATTGTGATGTGTGTTTGAAAAATAAGAGAACCAATCATCACATCGAATTGCAAAGCCTTAGCACACAGGTGTTGAACGTGTTGCATAATCATCCACACAAACTGGATGATTTGGTGAGTTTGTTTTACCGTTTTGATAAAGCACTTGTTGTAGAAGCGATCAATGAACTCGCTGAAGCTAATGAGATCGATATCGACAAAAACAAAATGGTAAAACTGAAATAGATTTTACTTGATCAGCTGGTTGCTGTATGGAATCCGGAACTGGATCGACCTTCCCAAAGTAACTTCATCGGCGTATTCCAATTCATCACCAATCGCAATTCCACGTGCGATAGTGGATACGGTGATATTAAATGGTGCAATTTTTTTGTAGATATAAAAATTAGTAGTCTCACCCTCCATAGTTGCTGGCAAGGCCATAATAATCTCCTGCACGCCGGTAGTTTCAATTTTTTGAACCAACTGCTCTACAGTTAAATTTGCGGGACCAATTCCTTCCATTGGTGAAATAATCCCTCCTAAAATATGATAATGTCCCCTGAACAAGCCGGTGTTTTCAATGGCCATCACATCACGGATATCCTGCACTACACAAACGAGCTTTGCATCGCGTGATGGATTGGAACAGATGTCACACAGCTCTTTGTCCGAAATATTAAAGCAATTTTTACAGAAACAAATTTCGCTTTTAAGTTTGAGG
>DASWXS010000146.1:0-3577 GCA_036405375.1 Bacteroidia bacterium | reverse complement strand
TATATAGTAAAACTCGTCAGAAACAGGAGCCATTGGGTCTTTACCGTTGATAACAGTACCGTCTTCCAATTCAACATCGACCAATTTTGTTCCACCTGACCAAGTCCACTCTACACCACCCTCATAGATTGCAGTGTTTGGGCATTCTGGTTCGCAGGCTCCACAGTTAATGCATTCATCGGTAATAATAATTGCCATTTTTAAGCTACTTTTGTGACGAAATTTTGTGCAAATATAGTAAGAATATGACAGCTGACCAACGATTGAATGCCTTAGAAAAACTTAAAAGTTTCTTAATAGCTTACCTGAACGATGATAAAAGCCATGCAATGGTTAATCAGTTTAAGCTGGTTGATCATAACTTACATGAAGCACAGCTTTGGAATGGATGGTTTACAAGAGATAACTTGCTTAAATCCCTGAGTGGAATATCGGCTTTATTGGATCAAAAAAACCTTAAGAAGGCGGTGGCAGATTTTCCCGCTGATAGAAGCAAAACGGTTGCTATCATTATGGCAGGTAACATTCCTGCGGTAGGGTTTCATGATCTGTTGTGTGTATTGTTGAGCGGGAATAAAGCATTGATAAAACTATCCTCAGATGATACTATACTGATCCCGATGCTGCTTGAGCTACTTGTTATGATTGAACCGGCATTTAAAGAGCAGATTATCTATTCCGAAAATAAGCTGAGTAATTTTGATGCGGTAATTGCAACGGGTAGTAATAATTCTTCCAACTATTTCGAAACCTATTTTGGAAAGTATCCTCACATCATCCGTAAAAACCGAAATTCGGTAGCGGTATTAACAGGAAATGAAACTACAGATGAGTTAACTGCCCTGGGCGCTGATGTGTTTGATTATTATGGAATGGGGTGCAGAAATGTGTCGAAGGTTTTTGTACCGGAAGGATACGCATTTGATAAATTCTTTGAAAGCATCTTCGCATACGGGTATGTGATCGACAATAAAAAATACGCTAATAATTACGAATACAACAGAGCTATTTATTTAATGGCGCAGAATAAATTCCTCGACAATAATTTCCTGATCATAAAAGAAGATGCAACTCAGTATACTTCACCTGTGGGCGTATTGTTATTCGAACATTATAAAGATGTGAATGAGGTAACGGAGCGTCTTAAAGCAGATAAGGAACAGATCCAGTGTGTTGCTTCTTCAGCAAAATTAAATGGTATCGAAACATTGACGTTCGGGAATACACAAAGCCCCGGTTTTTTTGATTACGCGGATGGAGTGGATGTAATGGGGTTTTTGAAGGAGCTGTAGAAGAGATCTTTTACCACTAAGACACTAAGGTTTAGAGATTCACTAAGGTGTTCTTTAAGTATATAGATGAGTGATTGTAGTAAATTTAAAAAGTATTCTAAGCAGTTTTCTTAGTGAGCTTAGTGCCTTAGTGGTAAGGCATTCAAAAACTCAAATACGCAGCTAATTTCTCCAAGGTGGCATCATTAATAGTTCCCACTTCTTTCAGATCATCCAACGATTTATACAAACCATGTTTGCTCCTGTAGTTCACAATACTATTGGCAATTGTATAATTGATGTAAGGATGTTTCTTTAATTCATCAATGCCGGCAACATTTACATTCAGTTTCTTTATTGCAGTTGTATTGATCGTAATTTTGTCTTTAATGGCATTATAAGTTGAGTCGGCCATTCCATATACTTCTTTCAGTTGCTCCACTTTGTAAAATCCACCCAGTGCATTTCTGAATTTCAGGATGCGTTTTGTAAATCCGGGGCCGATCATTGGAAGATAAACAATTTGCGTGCTGTCGGCAGTATTCAATTCTACAAGCGAAGGTTTGGGTTTTGCATAAGGAACAAAAGCACTTTTTTCTTCCGCTGGTTTTGTTTGTTGAATTGTAATGTAAGGTTCCAACTTTGTATATAGCTCTTCTTTTAGTCCATATAATTTTTTCAGGTCTTCTTTTGTTTTAAACTTGCCTCCTTTGTTCCTGAAGTTTACCAGGATGTTAGCTGTTTTTTCGGAAAAGCCAAGCTGCGTGGCTTCTTCAGCTGTAACGGTATTGGGATCAAAAGGGAATAAAACGAAATTATTTTTTGAAGTTTTATCTGTTTTAATGTAAGCAGATGAATGGTTGTTTTCCTCAGGAAGTGTTTCGTTTTTTTTCTGTTCGAGCGCTTCCAGTTTTTTAATGTCAACTTCTATATCTTTTGCACCTGATGGAATGAAGATACGGGCAAAGATCAAGACTACTATTATCCCGGTAAGAATAACAATACCATTGCGTTCTCTTTTATTAAAGCCAAAGTACTTGTGTAAAAACTCAAAGGGCTTCATTTGGTTGTTTTTTTGCAACAAGGTAATAAACAGGAATACCCAACGCAACAATCAACAAGCCCATACCTGTGCTGGTAGTTTTGAAATATAACAGATCAATACAAATAGCCAATGTGATAATGATATACAAGGCGGGAACAACAGGATAGCCAAATGCTTTATAAGGTCGTTCCATTGTTGGCTCTTTCTTTCGCAGGATGAAAATAGCACCTATCGTAACCATATAGAATACTAATGAAGCAAAGGTGGAGTATTCCAACAAGTCGCCATAAGAACCGGTCAAACACAAAACACTTGCCCAGATTCCCTGGAATATCAAAGAACTTACAGGAACATCTTTACTGTTGAGGTTCGCCGCACGCTTAAAGAATAATCCATCTTTTGCCATTGCCTGGAATAAACGGGAGCCGGCCAGTATTAAACCATTATTGCAGCCAAATGTAGAGATCACAATTAATCCGGCCATTAAGTAAGTTGCGGTATTACCTGAAAAAACAACTGCCATAGCTGCCGCACCTACACGATCATGTTCGTCGGCAGACTGTATATCGCTCATCGGTAATAAACACAAATAGGCAATGTTTGCAAGTACATAGATTACAGTTACGATCAGCGTTCCTAAAAACAAACCCATTGGAATATTCCGTTGTGGTTGTTTAATCTCACCTGCAATAAAAGTAACATTGTTCCATGCGTCGCTGCTAAAGAGAGAACCTATCATTGCTACGCCAATAGCACCCATTAAAACAAAGCCACTAATGTCGGTGCTGGAATAAATGGCTTTTCCGTTTTCTTCTCCTATTTGAGTTAATGTGGAAGCTGACCAAGCATCAGAAAAATTAGCAGAGAATACATCAGATGTAAAACCGAAATAAATCCCGATCGTAATTAAACCAAACAATGCAATAAGCTTTGCAGATGTAAATACACGCTGTATTAGTTTACCATATTGTATCCCTTGAATGTTTAACCAGGTAAGTAACGCAATACAAGCAATGGCTAGCAATTGTGCATGCTTTAGCTTGAACCCATCTATTTGCAGTAAAATATTGTTCTCATCGAAAACGGGCAAAAATACTCCAACGTATTTTGCAAACGCAACTGCTACTGCTGCAATAACTCCCGTTTGAATTACAAGAAATACGGTCCAGCCATATAAAAACGCGATTAACGGATTGTATGCTTTTTTCAGGTAAACATATTGTCCGCCGGCCTGCGGCATCATACCGGCAAGTTCGCCATA
>DASWXS010000145.1:0-5197 GCA_036405375.1 Bacteroidia bacterium | reverse complement strand
CTCCTATCTTCTGTTTGTTCTTATTATATTGTCCAATAGCACTTACATTCGGAGCCATTTTATACAACGAATAACGCCTGCGCGGAAAAATCTGTAGATACAGGCTACTCTGTTTTGATATCTCAAACTTAGGTACATCATAATATTTTACCTGTAAGTGAATGTAATCGTTGGATGCGTAGCCATAAAAATTCTGGAGGTTATCATTCTTATACACGACCCGGATAGAATCGTAAGCCGAATTGTTTTTCAGGTTCTCAAATATCTGAACAGATTGAAATAAAGCTGTTCCAAAATGTTTGTAATGATGTTGCAACATAACTTTCATATAACCTGCCGAAGTTTTGCCGGCATAATGGTACGCATATTCTTTATAATACATCCACTCCCCTTCTTTTTTGTATTCAACTAATGGTGGTGAGTTATACATATTAGGTATTACCGAAGATTCGATTATGCCATTACCATTATTGTTCCCTGATGCTACATAATCTCTTGAAGAAATAGAAGCGGAATTAAGCGCAGTCAATTCAATATTCTGGAACCAAAGTAAATTACCAGGATTGTAAACCGTTTCATGTCCCGATGCAATCTTTGCTCCATCAAACGTAAATACCTCTGTCCATACCAAATTCGAATCGAGTGGCTTACGGATCCATGTTAACGAATCGTTCAGATCATAATTGGTTTTCGTTACCGCTTTTCCATCTTTAAATAAGATCTCTTCAATCAATTTACCTTCCATGCTGTAGCGTTTACGAAGTCCATTCAACTTATCATTTCTCCAGCGTTCGGTACGGCATAATTGCTTTGTTCCCTGGTAATATTCCTGCCATTGTCCGCTGCGTTGCCCGTTTTCATAATAACCAACGATCCATGGCATTCCAACCGCATAATTCTGGGTCCATTTTCCGTTTAACACTCCCCCAGTTCCCTCTCCTTTACACCAGATATTCTCCGCTTTTTTAGCTGATGCATTTCCAAAATAGTGGGCCATAACTGCAGGCTTCTGGGGAATTTCATATTTATTGGCATGATAAAGCGCGTTAGGCAGATACGAATCATAAGCTCCCTGGATCAGCTTCAATTCTTCCATGGTGAAACCTGATTTCTCCTGCCATGAAGGGAATTCTGCATCATTAATATCTTTTAGCCATGCATAATTATCGGTTGCTGCAATACGCAACGCCATTGTTTCATAACCCGTTTGCTGCAGCAAATAACCAACTGCACAATGTGTAAAATGTTCGTCAATAAAAACCGGGATACGTTCGTTGCGATAATAATTAATCGGGAATTTACCTGCTTTACGATATCCGTCGAGCACTTCAATTAATGCTAAACGGTTACTCAGTTGTTCTGCATTGAACTTGGCGGTAGGGTTACTTTTTAAAACTTCAAGAACACATGCCAGGTGAGCCTGTATGTATTCCTTATCCGAATTAAACAAACGGCCTTCACCTGCCGGCGCCTGTTTCGCATACTTTTTCCAGTTAAAATTAAATTCGCATAATTGCTGGTAAAATGTTGTTGCAGACAGTTTAACTGTCAATACCAACATTACAATAGAAGTTATATACTTTTTCATGGTGCTTGATTTTTATTGAGATCAAATTTGCAAACTTGACCTACGATTTAAAACCAGCACTTGGTGAAAGCATCCCTTGGCTTAGTGAAATTTATTTTTTGGGCTAAGGTTTTGCTAAATCACAAATTTATAAAGAATGCTTGTGCGTAAGCCCATGACATTGCGCGATGCAGAATTGAGGTTAGCCAATTTTTATCGAAGCGCGGGACGTAACCGCGCAAGATTAAAAAATTGAGCGAGGCGGGTGGGAATCGCAACGTCTTCACTTTTCTTTTGTTACTTTTCTTTTGGGCAAGCAAAAGAAAAGTAAGAATAAAAACGAATCGTATAAATCATTCTGGTTAAATCTATCTGCAAAACTCTTTACGTTACCACAACTCATAATCCAGTACCGTATTCTCTAGCCTATAGGTTGGCATTTGTTTCCCACCCGAAAGTTTGTGTACTTCTTCGGCTACAAACTTCTGAAGCTCAGACAAAGATATTTTACCATCAAC
This sequence comes from Bacteroidia bacterium, assembly GCA_036405375.1. Classification (GTDB taxonomy): domain Bacteria; phylum Bacteroidota; class Bacteroidia; order B-17B0; family Aurantibacillaceae; genus JADJDM01. Next base: position 3,112 of record DASWXS010000145.1, on the reverse strand, counting down.
ATTGTAATCAGCTTTCAGGTTAGAAAGGCCATCCAGCAAGCAATGTGTAAACAATCCATTATTCCACTTTGCTCCTTCCAGGGCGGCTTCCGTTCCGCCTGCAGAAGAAATAATAGTAGCACCTGATGACTGCCGGAGATCCGAGAAAACAGTTTTCGACATTTCGAGCGCTGTACTTTGTGCAAACACTGCTGTAGCAGCTCTGAGTGAGCGTGTAGTATCTTTTGTATTTTTTGGTTCTTCGTTAATGAACAGATCGTCCTTATCCACTTCACCGCTAAAGCACGCATCTATGAACATTAATTTACGAAGAGGTTTTACCTCCTTCAGCAATTTCTCAAATGAATTGTAGGAAACCGAGTTCACGTTGGGATGTTCGAAGTCAGTATAATAAGTTGGAAAATAATAGCTGAAGTCTCCATCCAAAAATCCATGGCCCGCAAAAAAGATCATCACTACATCGTTTACACCTGCCGGTTGAAAGAATTTTTTCAAATCACCTATCGAATCGGGAGAAAACGATTTATTAAATATCTTTTTGATATTGATCTTATTGAACGATTTGGAGTTAGCCATGGTATTCGCCATATCGGTAGCATCTTTCACAGCATAGGTAAGATCATATTCCGTATTTTTAAATTTCTCACTTGCAATAACTGCTATATACAAATCTGGCTTTACAATACTGGTATTGTTGTAAAAGCGCGTTACGTGGGGGCTCTCCAGGCCTTTTTCATCCGTCGTTACAAACTCGAAACGATTAATCCCTGATGAAGTTTCAAAAACAAAATCCTTCTGAAAATGATCCGCTTCGTTTGCCGGTATATTTTCTGTAAGTACTACACTGCCATTATTCACCACTTTAATCGATTTCAGCTTATCAACTCCTTTATTCGCACTTACTGAAAATTTCACTTCCCCATTCTTTTCTTCCTTCATTTTCACTTCATGGAAATTAGGAAGCGAAGCAAAATTCACTTTAAACCCAGGTTTGATTCCTAACACTTTCAGTCGTTTAGTATAGGCCTTTTCATATGCTTTTATCAATGCACTATCTGAACATCCAAATGCACGCAATACCTGGTGCGGCTGATTAAGGTAAGCATCAAACTGTTCAAAGCCATACATTTCATTCTTGTATTTAAAACGGATATTCTTTACAAATTCTTTCGAGCCCAGGTAATTAAGATCCGAGGTAATCAGGAAGAACTGATCTTTATCTGCGTTAGCAAGCTGACCAATCATTTTATTTTTTTTCAGATCGATGAATGTTGCCATGGAGTTAAACGGAGAGGTAACGATCATCATTCCTTTTTCTTCAACAAAAAAGCATTTAGGAGCAGAAAGTCCATTCTGTTTCATGTCTACCACTGCTTCACCCTTTTCATTAAATACCTTCAGGTAGTCATCATAAACCCCGGCCATACAAAAATAGTTGCCCGACTCGCTTGTATAATGATAAGGCATAATAGTTGGAGTTTTATCAATGGTTTTGGTAAATAACACGCTCCCTGATGCTACATCATATTCGGTATATTCATTGATCTGCTCAGTTCCTGTATAAACTGCAGGATCATAATTGATGTACCAGATCGCCAGTTTTTTTCCGTTATCCTTTAATTTAAAATCGAGTACATAATAGGTTTCCGCATAATCGGTAAGAATACGTTTGTTTTCCAGGTCAATTTTTACAATGGCGCTAACCGGGGCATCGTATTCGTAACCATTCAGTTTTTTCTTTTTAGTGATTTGCGCGGTTGTGAAAAGAAATTTACCATCATCACTAAACAGCACTTTTGAATTCACCGCCCAGCTGTCGCTTTCATAAACCGATTTTTTTGTTTTGCGATTTATAACGGAAAACTTACCTGCCTTTGGTACAAACACCAGGTCATTGGTATAATTGATCACCCCGGAGGAAGGCACTGCCGCCATTGAATACAAACCTTCATAAGTCTCTTCTTTTTTTGTTGCAAGGTTCATAATATTCAAATGGCTGTAATCAGCATAATAAAACTCATTGTTCACGAAACCTGAACTAACTGCATACACATCCTTTTTCAAAACACTCACCAGTTTCTTTTTAATAAAATTATAAATGAACAGGTTGAGATGACTGATACTAGTTCCGGAATTCACAACTACTTCCGAATCGTTCAAAAAATATACACTCATAACAAACGAAGAGTCGGACCCTGAAAGGTCCTTTATTTCTGCATGCTTTGTAAAATTACTCAGGTTCCAGATATAGCCGGAATTCGCCCCGTTGGTATACAACCATTTTTTGTTTGGGCTAAGATTGGTGGAGTAAATAGAATTACCCATTGTCATACGTTCAGAAACGATAGAGAAATCTGTTGGATTATAAATCCGCAATGAACGATAGAACAAATAGCCATTGGTAATCATTCGGTTGCCGGTAGAAGAGATCTTCACGTTGGTAAAAATGCCTTTAAATGTCCTGCTGAGTTTTTTTGTTGCCGGGTCAATTACCTTTACCTCTTTATTGGTTGCATAAATCAGCTTCTTTTCTTTCCGGAGGTAATCAATATCCAGCACATACTCTTCGGGTTTAAAATTTACGCCATCAGGGCTGGTAATTGGTTCCCTTTTGTTTGCAATAGCTGCAGCTGCTTTATCAAGCCCGGGAGTTTTTGTAACAGGAAGCGTTACTTCATGAATAATTTTCCCGGCATCGGTATTTAAAACAAAATATTTATCGGTGCAATAACATATCAGTAAACTGTCGCACATTTTCATTTTATATGCAAACGCTTTTTCCTTAATCACCGCTTTCGGTGTAGAAAAATCTGCAAGCGACTGCTTAAAAATACCTCCTGTTGCATTTTCGGAAATGCTCAACAAGATCTCATTGTTTTTTTTAGAAAACGCCGCCACCGAAATGTATTGATTAACCGGCAGCACATGTGACTTGACAATAGACTTTTTGATAACATCGTAAGTAAACGTATAGCGTCCTGTTGCAATATATGCCTCTGCTCCGTTATTGATAAAAAATGCTCCTGATAAAGGCATAGACGAGTATAACTCTGCTTCCGGTAGTCCTTTTGTAAGCTCTGCGGTTGTGAATTGCGAAACCAATGCCAGCTTT
>DASWXS010000144.1:0-6175 GCA_036405375.1 Bacteroidia bacterium | reverse complement strand
ATAGATAAATGTGACAAATACATCGACGAAGTAATTGAAAAACACAAAGAGTATAATCCTAATCTGGAAGTGCTTCATAAATACACAGGCAAGAAAAGTGAAATCGTATTGAACCAGAAAGATAACCGGAATTATCTCTATCATATTCTGAATATCCAGAATAATGTATGGGGTATCATCCCTGGAAAATTTACGCTGGCATTCAGTATCGCACCTGAGTTTTACAGGAGGGTATATAAGAGGAATCCCTCAAAAATCAACCCGAATGTTAATACGGTTCCTGAAGTATCAGAGTTTATGTCCAATACTGTTTGGCATGATGTATCACAAAATAAATAATCTTAAAATAAAAATCACCATTATGGGAATGATCAAAATACCCCAGGCTGCTATCTCGAAATTTGAAAAAAATTACCCGGAGATCTTTGCAACAGGTAACCTTGCTGAAGGTAAATGGAACAAAGAATTGGCGCAATTCTTTAAAACTTATACAAGGTCTAAATATGCAATGGCCTTCTCATCAAATGGTTCCGGTTTATTGGCCATTTTAATGTTGTTGAAAAAACACAGAGGGTATAAAAGAGTATTTATACAATCCAATACCATGTATGGTGTTAAAACAATTGCCGTTACCAGCGGCCTTGATCTGGTGGGTTGTGTACCCTGCAGCCTTCCTGCATTAATGCCAACTGCAAAACAGGTATCAGAATTCCTGAATAATATTTCAAACCCGCAGGACTGTGTGTTTCTGGCAACGCATGTTGGTGGTATTGTTAATCCGGAAATTGTTGAGATCGCAGACATATGCATGAAAAAAGGTGTTGCACTTGTTGAAGATTGTGCACATAGTTTAGGTGCTACGCTTGATGGCAAACATACCGGGTTGTTCGGTGTAGCGGGTGTTTATTCATTGTATGCAACCAAAGCGATTGCTGCAGGTGAAGGTGGTATTGCAGTATCGGATGATGAAGAACTTGGTAAACAACTCGATAAATTCCAGATCTATGACCGCTTTGACCAAAAAGAAGAGATCGGAGTGAATTTTAGGATCTCTGAATTGCAGGCATTATTCTCCTTTTCTATCTGCGAATTGTCTGAAGCGATCATTGAAAACAAAGCTGCCATTGCAGACAGGTATATTGCTGCATGCAAACAGGCTGGCATTGAATATGTGGATCCTTACAATAACGGCCAGCGTGGTAATCACTATAAATTCAGCATCATTGCCAAAGAAAATGCAACTGCTGAATTTAGTGCGATCAAGAACCGTACTTCACCGGTGTATGATTATACATTGGGTGCGGACCCTTACTTGGTTCACCAAAAACATATCTGTTTACCTATCTGGTATGGGCTGGAAGAAGAGATCATCCAGGCTACAGTAGAACAGGTATTGGCCTCAGGTAAATAATAAAAGAACCTTCGTTAGATACTGTATAAATAGCAACATTGATATGAAAGATCGCGCAGCATGGCAAAAAAAATCATATTCACGCTTTTGGGCTGATCAGGTGGTGAAATATGGTTTTGATGATTATTGTATGGGCCTCTGCGAAATGGTGGAAAAGAAAAAGCCTTCATCTGTATATGAAATGGCGATAGGAACAGGCTGGCCCTTCGCAATCACTTTTTATGAAAAAGGGATAGAGGTAGCCGGTAGCGATATTTCTGAATTACTCATTGAAGAACTTGCAGATCGGTACCCAGGTATTAAAGCAAATGTTGCTTCTTATGAGAATATCAATCCCGCTGAAGAACAGAAATATGACGTAGTGTATTGTTTCAGATCCACTTGGTATTTCCCGAATCTGATCAAAGCACTGGATACTATGTTCGAGCTAGCGAAAAAGGGTGGTGTGGTCATTTTCGATATCATGAATAAGGATTCTGATTATATCCAGAATATCATTCGTGTACACAAGTGGTCGTTCGCACTTACGATATGTAAGAACATAATTAAGAAAGTAGCAAATATGTTATTTGGAAAAACTTACCTGATACAGGATCCGTGGAACATACATGAATTACCAGTCTCTCCCAAAATCATCGAACAATACCTCACGTCGAAAAATATTTTGTTTCATAAATATTCGATCAACCAGGTAACGGATGGTTTAGAAAAGGCTTTTGTCGATCACGGCAAATCAAATAGTAAAGTGATCTTTGAATGTCAGGTAACGTAAATAATAATTTTATAAATGTTAGCATAAGCAGATCAGATGACAACTAAAAGAGAATACCAGATTTGTACAAACTGTGTCATGGATACTTCTGATTCAGCTATTGTATTTGATGAAAAAGGTGTATGTGACCATTGTAAGACATACTATGAGAAAACCCTTCCTTCTTGGCATACTGATGAACAGGGACTCAAGGAACTCATGGTGACAGTCGATAAGATTAAAGAAGAAGGGAAAGGAAAAGATTTTGACTGTATTATAGGAATGAGCGGGGGGATCGACAGTTCCTTTCTGGTATATATCGCCAAAGAAAAACTGGGGCTGCGTCCACTTGTATTTCATGTTGATGCAGGATGGAACTCCCAGATAGCCGTAAATAATATTGAAAGGATCGTTGATAAATTAGGCCTTGACCTCTACACTCATGTAATTGATTGGGAAGAAATGAAGGACCTGCAGCTTGCTTATTTTAAGTCAGGGGTACCGCATATTGATACACCGCAGGATCATGCCTTCTTTGCCACTATGTATAATTTTGCATCCGACTATAAAGTAAAGAACATACTTACTGGTGCCAATTATTCAACAGAGTGTGTACGTAACCCGGTTGAATGGATGTATTACCAATCGGACAGCATTCAGTTAAAAGACATTCACAAAAAATTTGGTACAAGACCCTTAAAGCAATACCCGCTTACTAAAATACTGTGGCACAAGATCTATCTCCCTTATATTAAGGGTATTAAAGTGATCAGGCCGCTGAATTATGTTCCTTATATCAAAAAAGAAGCGATGCATTTGCTGGAAGAAAAATTCGGATGGCAGCCTTACCCTCAAAAGCATTTTGAATCAAGGTTCACCAAGTTCTATGAGAGTTACTGGTTGCCTGAAAAATTTGGCTATGATGTAAGAAAAGTGCAATACTCCAGTCTAATACTTACCAACCAGATGACACGTGATGAGGCGCTCGAAAAACTCAAAGAACCTACTTACGATGCCGCTACCATTCACCAAGATTTTGAATACATAGCCAATAAATTGGGTATCACAGTTGAAGAGTTGGATTCTTATTTTAAAGCACCCAATAAAACATACAAGGATTACGCATCGCAAGAAAATATTTATAAAGTTGGGGCAAAATTGCTGAAAGCATTGGGTATCGAGAAAGCAGGAAAACGTTAGTGGTAGGAGGGTGTTCGATACTTACTAACTAATGATTCATAGATAAAATAGCATATCGTGATAGGGATCGTAAATTATGGCTCTGGTAATATTTATGCCATATCTAACATTTACAAACGTCTGAATATTGACCACTTTATTTCAGACGATACAAAAGAACTGAGGAAAGCATCTCACCTGATACTTCCGGGTGTTGGCGCATTTGATGAAACGATGCGCATCTTATACAACACAGGTTTAAAAACATTTCTCGATGAAATGGTACTGGGTGAAAAAAAACCGATTATGGGTATCTGTGTAGGTATGCAGTTGCTGGCCGAAGGAAGTGAAGAAGGCATACTAGAAGGTTTTGGATGGATCAAAGGAACGGTAAAGAAAATCGACGCTTCTAAATTAAAAGAGAAGCCATACCTGCCCCACCTCGGCTGGAACACAGTTGAATTAAAATACCAGCATCCTATTTTTACTGATATTGAACATGACAGGGGATTTTATTTTCTGCATAGTTATTATTACGATTGCCATTCTACCGACGATATACTTGGTACAACAGACTACGGAAACGCTTTTTCTTCCGCTGTTCATCATCAAAATGTTTTCGGGATGCAGTTCCATCCTGAAAAAAGTCACCAGAACGGGATCAATATTTTCAGAAATTTTTCAAACATATAATACATGCTTCGCCCACGTATCATACCCTGCCTCCTGGTAAGAAATAAAGGATTGGTAAAGACCATAAAATTCAAAGACGGTAAATATGTAGGCGATCCATTGAATGCTGTAAAGATCTTCAATGAAAAAGAAGTAGATGAATTAATTCTTTTAGATATTGATGCAACCGCAGAGAACAGGGAGCCTGATTTTGAATTGATACGAAACATCGCTATCGAAAGTCGTATGCCTTTGTGTTATGGCGGTGGTGTTAAAACGGTGGAACATGCCAAGAAGATAATTTCGCTCGGAGCAGAAAAAGTAGCCATCAGTTCCGTTGCATTAGAGAACCCCGGTATAATTACAGAAATGGCACAGGCCGTAGGCACCCAGAGTGTGATCGTTGTGATCGATGTGAAAACAAAATCTTTTTTTGGTAAACAGGAAGTAGTATCGCACAATGCAACAAAATCAACTGGATTGAGTCCAGTAGAATTTTCCAAACAATGTGAAGCAGCTGGCGCAGGCGAGATCGTAATCAATTCTGTTGATCATGACGGCGTAATGGATGGGTATGACCTTAGGCTGATTAAAGAGATTCGACAGGCAGTAAGTCTTCCACTTACCATAATTGGAGGTGCTTCATCATTAGATGATCTTTCTGACCTTATTAGTAAATTTGGTGTAATAGGTGCTGCTGCCGGCAGCCTGTTCGTATTTAAAGGGAAATATAAAGCGGTTCTGATTAACTATCCTAATGCAATCGAAAAGAGGCAAGTGCTGAGAAATGCAGGAGTCAATTGTTGAACACTTTCCTTACGACACTTATGAGAAATTTAAATGGAACTGTATTCCTGCCTTCAATCAGCAAAAACAATAATTTTAACATTGTACGTTTGATTGCCGCATTACAAGTTGCGTTTTCACATGGTGCTCATCATCTTGATGTTATACTCGGACCTTCTTTTTTGTTTGTATCTTATCTGCCTGCCGTGCCTGCTTTTTTTGGTATATCCGGATTCCTGATAACAAACGCATACTGTCGTAATCCAAATCTTAAAAAATATATCCGAAACAGAGCATTACGGTTGTATCCGGGTTTATGGGTTTGCTTATTATTAACAGTGGTACTCCTTCTGGTCTTTCAAGTCATTGATTTTTCAACTATAGCTTCATTATCTTTTATTCGATGGATTTTCTGTCAGGCAACTTTTTTTCAGTTTTATACTCCCGACTATCTACGGGGGTGGGGTGTCGGAACACCCAATGGTAGTTTGTGGACAATCTCTGTGGAACTCCAGTTTTATATTTTTTTGCCGGTGTATATACTAGTGATGAAAAATGTGAGGAAAATTTTTTTTATCATGATTTCGGCATTGCTTTTCCTCGCATCCTGGAAAACAGGTTTAATACTCGAAAATATGGGCGAGTCCACTCTAGCAGGTAAGTTATTGCATGTGAGTCTCGCACCTTACCTGCATTACTTTTTTCTTGGGGTATGGTCTTTCTTTTTGTGGGACAGTATTAAAGGATCCTTCGAAAATAGGTTCTACTTGTGGTTGCTTGTATATGTAGGATATATTTTAATTTTCCGTGTCTTGTTGAACTGGTATCAACCTTCTTATTATCCGGGCATATTGGCTTGGATAGCTAATTGCCTACAATGGTGTATGGTACTCTCTTTTGCCTTCACTCACCCTTCCTTATCTTATACAATACTCAAAGAAAATGATATTTCATACGGACTGTATATTTATCATATGGTGATTGTTAACTGTATGCTCAGTATCTCATTGCCTTTTAGTCCTCAAATAAAACTAATGGTTATGCTACTGACAACTATATTGGTTGCTTTTTTATCGTGGCGCTATATTGAAATGCCTGCACTTAGGCAAAAAAAATAATACAGATATTTAACATGTTTCAGATAATACAAGACCTTAAGAAGGGAGACACTCTTTTAGAAGAAGTACCTGCACCGCAGGTGAGAAAAGGAACAGTGCTAATTAAGACGCATAGAAGCCTGATTAGCCTTGGTACTGAAAACATGCTAGTTGAATTTGGGAAAGGCAATATCATTAGTAAAGCCCGGCAACAACCTGAAAAAGTGAAGCAGGTAATTGACAAGATTAGGACTGAGGGGTTGATTCCAACACTTGAGG
>DASWXS010000143.1:0-4081 GCA_036405375.1 Bacteroidia bacterium | reverse complement strand
ATTACTGGAAATGATTTCACCAAGTGTGGAGAGTTTCTGAACGCTGTTTTGCCGGAAAGAATAATATTCGTAAATAAAGAATGCTGTACAGGTAATGAGCACCACAATGCCGCAAACGATCGTGATCATTCGACTGAGCTTCTTCCGGATAGGTATGTCTTTTTTAGGCATATGTTTATTTTTTATCCGTTTTTACAATTTCCGCCAGCTTAAGTAATTTGGAACTGATTGCCAGGTTTTCTGCTTTAGCCGCTTCCAGGTTGATCTGGATATTTATTTTATCGTTTTTAGTATAAAGCCTTACCATGCCTCCAAGTTTTGTAAAATTGCCGGCGTCGCTAACAGTAAGTATATTTTTTCCCTTTAACTTTTGAAGCACATCTTCCGTTTTGTTTTTTCCTGAAGCGATGAAAAGAACATGACAATTATTTATTTCTTCCACTGAATTAAAACGTTTTATGATCAATGGATGTTTATCCAGCGATTCACCGGAAATAGCTTGTTCTAGATACTGACCGAATGGATCCTTGCCAAGGATGCCTATAACAGCCGGTGATTGAGGGCTTGAAAAACTTTCTGAAGGCCACTCAACAAACTGGGTGAAATTGAAAAGAAAGGTTGCTTTTATCTGGTATTCACGCGCTGCATCAATTTGGGCAGAAATAAAAATCACTGCATACAGGATAAGCAGAAAGTTTACTCTTAGGTTAACTATTTTCTTTAAAATCTGCATACGATCTTACCGTAAATACTACGTTCAATTTCGCGGACAGGAGTGGATGCTATGAACTCCCGGTGACGGATATCAAGTAGATTTTGTCCAACAACACTTAATTCAATATTTTTAATTGGTTTCCAGGCGATCCTGAAATCCAATCCCATGTAATAAGGAACCTCAGGTTTTGGAAGCTGACTTACATAACGAAATACAGCCCCACATTGTACATTTTCCGGAAGATCAAAAGTGGGCTGAATGAGAAACTGGTGTTCAGGATCATTACTTTCTGCAGTTCCATTATTCAGATCCTTGCTGGTTGATTTTACTTTAAGGTCTTTTCTCAGAAATGTATATCCGCCCCTTAAATGGCACCATTTACTCAATTCATTGGTTATTGATAATTCAGCTCCCCAGGTTTCACCCTGAACTCCGTTTGCAAATGTTATAGGATAATTTAGCGGCCCGGTTCCCGGTTCTGCTGTACGTATATTGTCGTACACGTTATAAAAAGTTGAAACAGAAAGGGAGAGTGATTTCACAGGTTGAGAACGCCAGCCCAATTCATATGCGATCACATTTTCAGAAGTAAAGCTATCAGATCCCATAATAAGTGGGAAATTCGGGAACAGGTACAACGCGAAATCACGATCGATCCTTGCCGGGTTTCGCACAGCACGCGAAGCAGCTGCCCATATGGTTTGTTTTTTGGTTGGTGTCCAGGTGATTCTTCCGTTAGGCTGATATTGATATTGTGTATAGCTGTTGTGTTCAACTTTTGTTCCTAATGTAAGTTTTAACTGTTCCTTAATAATAATAATTTCATATTGTAAAAAACCACTGAACAGGTAAAGTGTTTTTTTGCCGGGGTTGAAAGTAAACAGTGGCAGGTTGGTAACCTTGTGATCCATCTGCCGAAATCCTAAGCCATAGGTAAACGTGTGCCGATCTGCGATCTGGATACGGTTTTGCCAGTCAATATCAAAGGTTTTAAGATCTTCTGTAAATTTATTTTGAAAATCGCGCCAGGTGTGATCATAATAGGCTTTGAACTGGAAATCGAATTTGTCAGAAACTTTATGGTTCCATTGAAGCAGTGCATTATCTCCGCTTGCTACCAGCGGAATACTGTCGCTGTCAGGATTTGGCCTGCAATGATATATATTTCCCTGAAGGGAAAGCTGATCTTTTTCAGTTGGGTCCCAATCCATCCTGAAACCACCCTGGGCCATTTTCCAATTATCGTTTATTCCAACTCCATTTGTATCTACCGTAGTTCCCATTTTGAAACCGGTTCCGTAAACTCTGCAAAAGAGATTTTTTGAAAGTTCAGAACCCAGTCGTATGCTACCTTGTTGTATTCCGCCAAAAAGAGAGGTGTCTAACGCAAGCATGCTATTGCCGAAGGAACCTTCTGCATAAAGTCCCTTAGTGTCTTTGGCTTTTTTGGTAATAATGTTGATCACGCCATTTACCGCATTTGCCCCCCACAAGGCGCCGCCAGGACCACTTATTACTTCAATACGATCAATATCTTCAAGTAACAGATTTTGAATGTCCCAAAAAACCCCTGCATACAATGGAGTATAAACAGTACGCCCGTCGATCAGAACCAATAATTTATTTGCAAGCACATTATTAAAGCCCCGGGCGCTGATGGCCCATTGACTGGAATTGACCTGTGCAACCTGCAGATTGGAGGCAAGCCTTAATGCTTCGGCAACTGTTTTGGCACCGGATCGTTTAATGTCATCGCTGGAAATAACCTGTATTGCAGAAGCAACATCCTTAAGTTTTTCCGGGCGTTTTGAAACCGAAGTAACTTCAATATTCATTAGCTCTTCCAGGCTAAGCTGTTTAAGTTTCTCAATAGAGATGGTACTATCTTCCTGTGAGAAACCACCAGAAGTAATTAACAATACTATAATAATAAGACAGCTTTTTTTGTACCAGTGTTCAGGAAATTCCATGAACAACAATGGCTTCATTTTTTTCATAAATCATGTTGTTGAATTTAATCCTCAAAAAGCTTCATAGGTTAATGCTAATGTAAAGAAGTTTTAACTTTTTGATATACGTATAAATACTGATTTTTTATACACGTATTTATACCTATAGACTATACGTATAAATACGTGCTTTAAGTGAAGGAATTTGAGTAAATATTAGCATGTTACATAGGAGGAAATCAACAAAAATGATGTTTACCACATTGGTAGAAAACATCATTTTAAGGAAGAGTTTTTGATCTGCGGTGGTATTCTTTTTCAGTCCAATAAAAAAAGCCTGCTTTATTCAAGCAGGCCCCTGGGTTTTAATTAAAGAATGATTTAGTTTGTTTTTACAAATCGTACTGTGGTTTCTGACTGGGTATCTTTAACCTTAATAAAGTAAATGCCATTATCAATACTTCCGATATTGAAACGAACGATATCATTCATGCCGTTAACACTTATAGGTTTGATGTAAATGACCTGTCCTAAAGTATTTGATATTTCAATTGTTTTGTTTTTGATAGTATTAGGATTTGTAAATAATATATTTACTTCTCCACTGCCAGGGTTTGGGTACAATGTAAACACATCGTTCTGCTGAACATTTGCTATTCCAACAAAACCATTGTCGGCAATATTAGAGAAGCTGCTGGAGTAAGACTGTAAAATACTTGCTCCCTGGATCAACCTCATGGTTGGATTACATCCGCCCGAAGGATGTACTGCTTCTATCTGGTAATATACAATTCCTGCCGGAGGAGTAAGATCCGTATAAGAACTGTTGGTTCCCGAAACGCTGGTAAGTAAAGCCATACTACTTAAAGAAGTTCCGCGGTAGATATTGTAAGTTGGGATAGAAAGTCCGTCATATAAATTCCAGATCAGGTTCCAGGTGCTTCCTGCTCCTGCATTGATAGTTAAATGTATCGTTTTGTGATAAGAACTCAAAAGTGATTCGGTACCACAAGTGTCTTTTAACGAGATCTTATAACGATATGATTGTTGCTGTGGATTGGAGTTCCCATCAATGTAAGTGCTGAATGAACTATAAGGTTGTGCGGCTAAGCGATCGAACTGGTTGGCAACAATCCCTTCACGGTAAATAATGAACGAATCTATTTCAAGACTTGCAGGCTTATCCCATATAATAAGATTTGATCCGGTTAAACTGTCTACGCCTACCATACAAATATCAGGAGAAGCTGCTGCGGATGCATTGAGTGTATAGCTTGCAGATGACGTACAATTGTTACCGTTACTTACGATTACCGAATAAACTCCGGATTGGTTAACGGTAATGTTTTGGGTAGTTGCACCTGTATTCCAGGAATAAGAAGGATACCCTGAACTTGCTGTTAGGAACACACTTCCA
>DASWXS010000142.1:0-5940 GCA_036405375.1 Bacteroidia bacterium | reverse complement strand
TCAGCGGCTTTTAGTTCCTGGTCTGCTGATTTTAACTTCAGGTCGTATGGAAGCCATTCCGATTTCGAGATCACATTTTGTTTTAAAAGATTGTCATTACGCTCGAAATCAATTTTTGCGTTGTCGTAATTCAATTGTGCAACACTTATCCTGTTTTCTGCGTTAGCAAGATTAGCCATGTTCGGTATGATCTTGATCTTTGCAAGCACATCGCCGGCTTTTATTTCCTGCCCAGCCACCACATACAATTTCTCAATGATACCGCTTACCTGCGATTTCATATTCACTTCCTTGCGTGGAATAATAGAACCGGTTGCTACTGTTTTTTTTACAATGCTTGTGTCAAATGGACTCAACGTATTAAATACCACGGGAGATGTTTGGGATTTACTCCACAGGAAATAAAGTGTCCAGATAAAAATCCCTACAAAAACTGTAAGTAATAAGTATTTTATTATTTTCTTAACCATAAATATTAATCAAATTTAGTAATCTTCAAATTTTCAAATCATCATTCCGCTCTCAGAGCCTCTACCGGTAAAATGGCCACTGCTTTTCGTGCAGGTATTGTTCCTGCAATAGCTCCCGAAACCACTAATATAGTGAGCGCCTTGATGGCAATCGCAAGATCGACAGTTGGATTTTTGAACATTTCGCCGCCATCACCAACAATGTATTTATTTACGAGTTCCAAAATACCAATTCCAAAACATAATCCCATATAACCGGCAATAGCTGTAAGGAAAAGCGATTCGAGCATGATCTGGAAAATGATTTGAGAGGGAGTAGCACCCAGGGCACGTTTCACGCCTATTTCTTTGGTGCGTTCTTTTACAACGATCAGCATGATATTGCTTATCCCGATAACTCCTGCAAACAAAGTTCCACCGCCAACGATCCAGATCAGGAATTCGATGCCGGTAAACAATCCCTGCATTTTTCCGAATTCTTCAGCCATGTTCCAATGACCGATTGCGCGCTGATCTTCCGGTGCAACTTTATGTCTTTCCTTTAGAACAGAAATTACTTTTTGTTCAGCAACTACTGCCGGAACATCGTCCCTCGAGTTAATAGCGAACCAGCCAACAATATCTCCATAATTAAATGCTTTCTGGAATGAGGTAAATGGAATAACAATACGTTGTGCCTGTTCTCTTCCATCATTACCTCCCACCAATGGCTGAGACAAACCAATTACTTTAAAATAAACGCCATTGATCTGGATGTATTGACCAATGGGATCTTCGTAAGTCTTAAACAACATTTCAAAAACCCGGCTTCCGATTACGCATACTTTCCTGTTCTCTTTAATATCGTTGTCGTTTATAAATCGTCCTTTACTTATAAATACTTTTTGAATATCATTGGAATTGGGATAAGTTCCCTGGACTTCAGCAGCAGCTGTTTTTAATCCCCTGATCACATTGTTTGCGCCATCATGTCCGCCTAACTGGTTCATGGGGCAAACCACTTTTAATTCAGGAATTTGTTTAAGTGCTTCCACATCGGAATTGTTGAAAAGGAAATTTCTTCCTTCCTTCATTCCCTTATAAGGTTTTGTTGTGGTTTGGGTCCAGCAGAAAAAGCTATTGGTGGCTGTCCCTCCGAAACTGCTGGTAACACCATTCCTTAAACCATTGCCACAACCCAGCATCACCACCAGCATAAGAATTCCCCACAACACGCCAAGCATAGTGAGCGTGGTTCGTAATTTATTTTTACGAATCGTAGCGAATATTTCCTGCCAGTTGTCTTTGTCGAACATTTTTTATTCTTGCTTTCCGCTGTGGCGGACTTGTGTCTTTAAATCTTATACCTAAATTAATCTGTCCTCAATGCTTCCACGGGCTGCACTGCTGCTGCTCTCATTGCCGGGATCAATCCCGCAAAAGCACCAACAACAACTAATATTACAATTGCTGTAATGGCTGTTCCAAAATCTACGTCTGGATTTTTAAAGAAGTCACCTTCCACACCTATCGCCTTTAATAATTCAATTATCCCAATCCCCAAAACAAGCCCGACATAACCCGAAATAGAAGTAATGAAAATGGCTTCCTGTACAATCTGTCCCACAATAGAAGCAGGAGTTGCTCCCAATGCTTTTCTTACACCTATCTCTTTGGTGCGTTCTTTCACTATGATCATCATAATATTACTTACACCAATCATTCCTGCCATGAGCGTTAAGATACCGATCCAGAATACAAACCATTTGATACCGGTAAGCATATTCATTACGCGCTCATATTCCAACGTATTATTGAAAATCCCAACAGCATTCATATCGGCAGGATCAAAATTATATTTGTGAGCCAGCTGGTTCCTGATTTCCGATTCCATTTGTGTTGTTCGTTCAGCGTTTGTTGTAGTAGTGCTGAACCATAAATTGCCCAGGTGATCTTTACCATTATATACTTTTTGAGCAGTAGAAACAGGAACATAGATACGGTCGTTATCTCCTCTCCCCGGATCGTAAAAATAGCCGACCACTTTATATTGCGTTCCTCCGGCGTTGATAAATTTGCCAATAGGATCTTCATCTTTAAAAAGCGTTTCTTTAACAGGCAATCCAATCGCGCACACTTTTCTGCATTCCTGTATATCATAGTCATTTATGAAACGTCCCTTAATCATGTTTGCTTTTTCCAGCATCGAATGTTGAGGCATGCATGAACGAACAATGAAAGAACCTTTTTCTTTCTTATAAGTGATCATTTCATTTTGTCTCCTGTTGTATACAGCCGAAGCGTATTCAATGTCTTTAACGTTGGAATGAAGAGTTTGGAAATCGGTTGTGGTAAGCTGAATGTTTCTTCCCGGTTTCATTCCTTTGTAAGGCATGCTTGTTGTACCGCCTTCTACCCAGATACTGTTGGCGGCATCATTGCCGAATTGAGATTGTGCGCCATTTCTCAAACCGGTCCCCGCACCTAACAAAACAATCAGGATAAAGATTCCCCAGGCCACACTAAATGCAGTAAGAAAAGTACGTAACTTGTTCTTCTTAATGGTTTCAAATATTTCCTGCCAGTTATCTCTGTCGAACACTTTAAGATTGTTTGAAGTTTTATTGTTTAAGGTTTAGAGTTAGCTTTCATTTAAAATAAGTCCGTCCTTTAAACGAATAACTCTGTCAGTCATGTCTGCAATATCGTTTTCGTGTGTCACCAACACGATTGTTATTCCCTGTTGGTTTGCCTCCTTAAAAAGACCCATCACTTCTTCAGATGTTTTCGAATCGAGTGCACCTGTTGGCTCATCAGCAAAAATTACTTTGGGTTTTGCAATAAGCGCGCGTGCAATGGCAACACGTTGTTTTTGTCCGCCACTCATTTCTGAAGGTAAATGGTTCGCCCAGTCTTTTAGGCCAACTTTATCCAGGTATTCAAGAGCCAGGCGGTTTCTTTCCTTACGTGAAACTTTTTGATAATACAATGGCAAGGCAACATTTTCCATCGCATTTTTAAACGACAATAGATTGAATGATTGAAAAACAAAACCAAGAAATTTATTGCGTAATTGAGCCGCTTTCGTCTGGCTCAGGTTTTTCATCAGTATATCGTTGAGGTGATAGGAGCCGGTATCATAGTTATCAAGTAAACCAAGTACATTTAGTAAAGTTGATTTCCCCGAACCGGATGATCCCATAATAGAAACGAACTCTCCTGTTTTTATATGAATGTCGATGCCTTTTAATACCGGGAATTTTGAATCCCCAATGGTATAACTTTTTTGTATGTTTTGGAGCTTTATCACAATAACTGTTCTGAAACAAAAATAGGCATAAGTTGAAGCCTTGGTTTAACCGTTCGTGTAAAATCTCATAATTAATCAAAAAAATATTGCGGCTGAAATGCCTGTAAAAACTACGAAAGGTAAAATAATTGAAAATTTATTTGGAAAATGAGAATCTGTGTTTATATATTTGCAGCGAATTAGTTACCCACCTCGTGTGTAATTAATTTATCAAGAAGCGGCGAGAGAATAGGCTCACTGACCCGCTGGCAACCAACTAGAAGTGCCGATCGAAAGATAGGTATTGGAAAACCGGTGCTAATTCCTACCCTGATGAAAGACAGGGAAAGATGAATTAAATTACAAAATAATGAAAACAAAAAGCACAATCGCTCTGATCGAGTCAGTAACAGGAAAAGCACTTCTTGGTTTTTCTCAATTCATTTCCATTCCATTTGATGTTATGCAAACTGTCATGCGTTGCTGTAGCGGCGTATGCTGTCCCGTTTGCTAAGCGAAAAATTCTATTCAATGTAATAGGATCAGCGGTTCTTAGCAAAAACTAGGATTAACTGCTATTTATTTTTCATTCTAAAACATCAAATCATTATGCAATCAAATAAAAATGTGCAAACACAGTTTGCAAATATCAACCTATTGAACGATGAAATCTTTAAATCGTTTCTTTCTGTACAAACACAATATGGCCTTGCTCAGAGAGGCGGAACACGCTTGTTCGGTCAAAGCGATAAACAAACAGTACGCCTCGTAAGTGATGTAAATCTTCTCCAATCGAAAGAGATCGCCGCAATTGTATTTGAAAATTTCATCGGAAACAATTAAGAAAATGAACCAGCAAATTTACACATATGATAAAGCATTTCACCTGGAAGGTGGTGGAATTCTTCCTGCTCTTGAGATTGCTTATCATACCTATGGCACAATCAACGAAGAGAAAAATAATGTAGTGTGGGTGTGCCACGCGCTTACTGCTAACAGCGATGTGTTCGACTGGTGGAGTGGTTTGTTCGGAGAAGATTCATTATTCAACCCCGAAGAATATTTCATAGTGTGTGCTAACAATTTAGGCTCGTGCTATGGAACAACAGGTCCACTCTCCATAAATGAGAATATCAAACAACCATGGTTTGCATATTTTCCGGATGTCACCATTCGTGATATGGTAAATGTACACGACCTGTTGCGTGAACACCTGGGAATTGATAAGATCAATACCATCATAGGTGGTTCGCAGGGTGGGCAACAGGTGCTGGAGTGGAATATCTTAAAACCGGAGCTCTTTGAAAATACAATTGTTGTAGCTACTAATGCAAAACATTCTGCATGGGGAATCGCATTCAATGAGGCGCAGCGCTTAGCTATCAAAGCCGACAGGACTTATTACGCAAATCTTCCGGAGGGAGGCAGCAAGGGTTTACAGGCCGCCCGGGCGGTTGCGTTATTAAGCTATAGGGGATATGATGCCTATAATGCAACACAGTCAGAAACTAATAATGAAAAGTTGAATGATTTTAATGCGTCTTCTTATCAGCGATACCAGGGACAAAAATTGGTAAAACGTTTTAATGCATACTCTTACGTTGTGTTATCGAATGCAATGGATAGCCAGAACGTTGGAAGGAAACGCGGATCTGTTGAACAAGCGCTACAGCAAATCACTGCACAGACATTGGTAATTGCGGTAAACAGCGATGTCCTGTTCCCACCCGAAGAGCAATGGTTCATCTCTGAAAATATTAAAGATGCAGAGTTTAGTGCTATCGACTCTTCATTCGGACACGACGGATTTTTAATTGAAACGGAAAAGCTGACAAATGTGATAGGAAATTTTTTGGCAAGAAAAAGTAAAAATGTAAAAAAACCCGCTACCGCGGTGATAACAAAATAATTATGAGCAATAAATTGAAATTGGGAATTTTTGGATTTGGCTGCGTTGGCCAGGGACTTTATGAAGTACTGTCGAAGAGCAGTGGTTTCAAAACGGATATTCTAAAAATCTGTGTGAAGAACAGGGATAAAAAACGTCCGATCGATACTTCGTTATTCACTTACGATAAGTATGAGTTGTTGAACAACCCGGAGATCAATGTAATTGTTGAGTTGATTGATGATGCGGATGAAGCCTACAATATTGTAAAATATGCACTGGAGCATGGAAAACATGTAGTTACTGCCAATAAA
>DASWXS010000141.1:0-3186 GCA_036405375.1 Bacteroidia bacterium | reverse complement strand
CGGGCTTTTCAAAATAAGCCAGCTCAATAGGTGAATAATGGAAATTACCATCAAAGTCAACCTGTTTTAACCGGTAATAATTATTTCCCTGGATAGGGTTTTCGTCAATATACTTGTAATTGATCAGTGTATTACTGTTCCCAGCTCCATCAATTCGTGCAATGTCGGTAAAGTTTAAATCGTCGGTACTACGTTGTAACTCAAAGTAATTGTTGTTGGTTTCGGAAGCTGTTTGCCATTTTAATTGTACAGTATGATTTTTAAGACCTTCAGCTGTAAAATACACAAGTTGTATGGGCAAATTAAGCCCGGTTGGGATGGAAGCTGGCCCTGTTACAGGCGGTGAGTCAGCATTCCATAAAGTTGTACCTCCTATTTCAATGGTGCTGGAGTTTCCATTCCCGGGCCCTGTTTCCCTTACTGTAGCTCCCGAATAAACATATATTTCGGATCCACTCGTCATACGTAATTTTCCTCCGTTGAAAACCAATTCTCCGGATACCTGTATGAGCAGGGGAGAACCGCAACCTGTATAGTTTTGAACATTATTTACAGTTACTGTGAAACCGGAAGGAATTACAATAGTGGCCCCGCAGGGAGGAGCACTTCCGCAGCTCCAGGTGCTTGCAGATTGCCAGGTTCCGCTGGCAATAGCTGTACATGTTAAGGCTTGGGTGGAAAATATGGAAAGCCCTGTCAGGATCAGGATCCAGATCACATTTTTCATAGGTTTAGTAAAAAGTTGGTCTCTAATTAGTTAGTTCTACGAAGATAATGTTAATTGTGATAACACCTAAATAAAAGAGGAGAAGTTGGTAAAAATGAGGTGTTAATAAACTCCTATCGAGAGCATTACCAATGTACAGGCTTCAATGGTTTCAATGCCTTTGGCTTTTGCGAGGGTCATTAATTCGTTGCTTTCAGTACCTGGATTAAAAATGATCCGTTTGGGTTTGAGGGAGAAAATATATTCGTACCAGTATGGCTGATTTTTGGGCCCAACATAAAGCGTAACGGTGTCAATGCTTTCAAAATTCTGATTATTGGTATAAATAACTGTACCATTGAATGTTCCTTCTTTTAAACCAACAGGATAAACAGTATGCCCGTGTTTCTGTAACGATACCAATGCCTTTTGGGCATATCGCTCCGGATTTTCAGAAGATCCTATTATTACCGTTGGCTTATTCATTTTCAATGTAGTTGAGGTCTTTATGGAAAGTTTCTTCTAGGTAATAAAGTGCTATAAAACCTAATGCCAGTATAATTGCGCCCGTGATCTCTGTAGCCAGAATCTTATCATTTGCACAAACCTGTATCAACACATCCAGTAACAAAGATACAACAATAGTAGATCCTCTCACAAAATTAGGCGCAGTAGTGGTGGCTGTAGAACGTATGTTCGTTCCGAAAAGCTCTGATGCCGTACTAATGAATACTGCCCAGTAGCCGGTTGCAAAGCCAATAAAAGCAATAATAGCATAAAACATGGATACAGATATGCCTCCCAGGGTGAAATAGAGTATAATGCCAATTGTTGTTAAACCAAGGAACAATCCAAGCGATTTTTTACGCGACCTTAACCATTGACTGATTAACCCGGAAGCTACATCACCTATTGTGATTCCTGCATAAGCGAATGTAATGGATTTGCCCGCACTGATCGCTTTCTCGATGTGACCATCGGGGAAAACTTTATCCGGTAAACCTAACAGGTGCCCATATTCGGGAGAAAATAACACAAGAGTTCCCATTACATACCAAACAGGAACCGTTACAAGGATGATACAAAAATACTTGGCGAGATTTTTCCGGGAAGAAAACAAAGTGAGGATATTGCCCCGTTTCACATGCTTGTCTTCTTTGATCTTGTCAAACATACCCGATTCCAGTACGCCTATCCGCAAAATCAGTAATGCCAATCCCATAGCGCCTCCAATGTAAAATGAATAGCGCCAGTACATTACCCCGCCCATAAAACCTGCTACAACAGCACCAAAAACCCCAACTGTTGCAACAATTGTAGCACCATAGCCCCGTTTTTCCTTACTCATGCTTTCACTCACCAAAGTAATTCCGGCACCCAGTTCTCCGGCAAGTCCGAACCCCGAAATAAAACGAAGCACTGTATACCAGTCGGTTGAGTCTACCATACCATTCACTATATTGGCAATGGAGTAGGTGAGTATGGATCCAAATAAAACGGATAACCTGCCTTTCTTATCACCCAGGATTCCCCAAAATAAGCCGCCCACAAGCATACCTGCCATTTGCCAATTCAACAACTGTTTTCCGTAAATTGGATTGAGGAGGTCGCGTCCTGCTTCAACAAGGTCGGGATATTGCATCCTCAGGATTTCACGCAAACTCTCGGTGCGTTCAACACCAAATAAAAGAAGGTCGTAAATGTCTACGAAATAACCTAAAGCAGCAACAAGAATAAGTTTATTAAGCCCTGAGGAAACCTGCTGTTTCATATATTATTTTACACCGGCTTTAATAAGTTTATAGGAAATAGTACCATTATCGGAGTCGATAACAAAGTTGTAAAAACCACTGGCCATTTCCCGTGTATTGATAGTATGTTTGGCATTACTTCCCCCGGCAAGTACCTCGTCCTGGCTAAATACAAGCTGACCAAGTGAGTTATATATCTTTATTTTTATAGTTGAGGTGTTTACCGGGTGCAGGTTAAAGCTAATGAATTCATCAAACGGATTGGCCGAATTGAACTCAATAAATGAATGTGATCCGGCTACTTCAGTAAGTCCAACCAGTATAGAACGGGCGCTACAGTAATCAGGTATGCCGTATCCAAACTGGTTGTTTGGAGTAGCGTATAGAGAAGCACTCTGGCGGATAGCTTCAATGATCTCCATATTGGTTTTGCCCGGAGCAGATTGCCACAAACAAGCTACCATACCTGCTGTTATCGGGCTCGAAAAAGATGTGCCGCTGCTGGTACCAACAGAGCTGCTTCCATTAGCTACAACACTTGCTACACCTTGTGCCATTACATCCGGTTTTACGCGCCCGTCGGCAGATGGCCCGATAGAACTAAAGTTCGCATAATTTTGGGATGCGTCAACCGCTCCAACAGTTAAAATACTATCAGCATCACTTGGGAAATTTATTTTTGGCCAGGCGCTTCCACCACTGTTTCCTGAACTGTTGCAAACGATCATG
>DASWXS010000140.1:0-7839 GCA_036405375.1 Bacteroidia bacterium | reverse complement strand
GTTTATCATTGAAAAACAGAAAGATTTCCCTTATTCCAAAGGTGAATTATCACGATTGTTAAGAGATATAGGTATTGCAGCCAAAATCGTTCACCGCGAAGTGAATAAAGCTGGATTGGTAGAGATCCTTGGTGAAACGGGGGAAACAAATGTTCAGGGAGAAGCTGTAAAAAAACTGGATGTATTTGCAAACGATCAGTTCATTGCCGCTTTAAAAGCAGGTGGCGAATGTTGTGCAATGGCTTCTGAGGAAAATGAAGATATCATCCCGATTGATACTTCCGCTTCAAAAAGTGCAAAATACGTTGTGGCATTTGATCCATTGGATGGATCAAGTAATATTGATGTAAATGTTTCAGTTGGAACTATATTTTCCATTTATCGCCGTGTTTCATTAAACGGGCCCGGCACCCTGGAAGATTTTTTACAACCAGGAACTGAATTAGTTGCTGCCGGATATATTATTTATGGTTCTTCAACTATGCTGATGTATACTACCGGAAAAGGAGTAAACGGATTTACATTGGATCCAAGTATTGGTGAATTCTGTTTATCACATCCTGATATTAAGACTCCAAAAACCGGAACTATTTATTCGCTGAATGAAGGAAATCACCTTCACTTCCCGGAAGGAGTTAAAAAATACATTAAATACTGCCAGGAAGAAGACAAGGCAACCAACCGTCCTTATTCTTCACGATATATTGGAAGTGGTGTGGCCGATTTTCACAGAAATTTGCTTAAAGGCGGGATCTTTATTTACCCTACAACTACCAAATCGCCAAATGGTAAACTGAGATTGTTATATGAATGTAATCCGCTGGCATTCATTATAGAACAGGCAGGAGGTAAGGCTACAGATGGTAAAAACAGGATCATGGAAAAACCTATCCACGACCTGCATCAGCGCACGCCTTTGTTTATAGGCTCGCCCGAGATGGTAGATATGGCAATGGAGTTTATGGCAAAATACCCTATCGTATACGCCAATAACCCGGTTGCTTAGCCGAAACCTAATTATAAATTTAATTTCTCAAAGGATTTAGGTCCGATATTTCGTATTTTCGTAGTAGAAAGGCGGGTGGTATGTATTGAATTTTGGTACGACACTTGCTCATTAACTAAAAAACACGGAATATGAAAAAAATATACTTATCTCTTATTCTTGGATTGGGTTCACTTGCAGGGTACTCCCAGTTTTCATTTATTGATGCAAACACAGGTATGCCTGCGGCTTCATCTTATACTATAAATGTAGACGCGAACAGCCCGACAGTAAGTCACGATTTCGAGATTCATAACGATTATTCTTCACAAAAAACGATTAGAGTAAAAAGATACCTGTTAACTCCGGTTACCACACAGGAAGTTTACTATTGTTTTGGAGCAAACTGTTACGGCGCTGAATCAGCAACTGTATATGTACCGGCACAAACTTCAAACATTGCAGCTAATGGAATGTTACCAAACGGGCAGGGAACTTTTGGATTAAAAACCGATTTTGATGATTATGGTGTTATCGGAACCACACGCGTATTGTATGTAATGTATGACGTGGCGAATGTAAATGATTCTATTGCACTTGAAATGAATTACGTAGTTAGTACAGTTGGTCTTGCTAAGCTGGATGCGAAAAATTTCATGATGTCTAACGCAATGCCAAATCCTGCTTCATCAAGTGTTGCTGTGAAGTATAACTTCGCAAGCGCTCCAAGATCTGCATCTATTAAGATCTATAATATGGTAGGATCCCTGGTGAGAGAAGTAAAAGTGGAAGGTGTTGAAGGTAAAACGCAGCTGGATGTATCTTCACTTAATGAAGGAATATATTTTTACACACTTGTAGTAAACGATAAAGCGATCTCAACTAAAAAGTTGATCGTGTCAAAATAGTTTTTTTGTTTAATTAGGGTTAAAGCCTGGTTCTCCATAGAATCAGGCTTTTTCATTTGAGCTAAGCCATCTTTCTTTCGCCTATCTGTTGACGCCACATTGCGTAGTAAAGACCTTTTTCATTTAAAAGATCAGCGTGTTTGCCCTGCTCAATTATATTGCCGTGTTCCAAAACATAAATTCTGTCGGCATGCATTACCGTTGATAAACGATGCGCAATAAGTATGGTAATGTGCTCTTTTTTGGAGATAAGGGATTTTATAGTTTCATTGATCTCTTCTTCGGTAAGTGAATCAAGAGCTGATGTTGCCTCATCGAATACCAACAAGTTCGGATTACGTAAAAGTGCACGTGCAATGGATAATCGTTGTTTTTCTCCTCCTGATACTTTTACGCCTCCTTCACCTATCAGGGAATGAATTCCTTTGTCTGCACGGGCAAGCAGGTTGTCGCAGGCCGCTTTTTTCAGCACATCCAGGATCTGTTCGTCGGTTGCTGTGGGGTTTACGAATAACAGGTTCTCTTTAATTGTACCTGAAAATAACTGCGTATCCTGTGTTACAAAACCGATCTGGCCGCGAAGCTCAGAAATGGAAATGTTGTTGGCATCAATATTATTATAAAGCACTTTCCCGTTTTGTGTTCTGTACAATCCAACCAATAATTTTATAAGTGTTGTTTTTCCACTTCCGGAAGGGCCAACAAAAGCAATGGTTTCACCCTTTTGTACGCTGAAGTTAACATTACTTAGTGCGCTGGTTGCTGCTGTTTGGTGCTGGAAAGATACATTCTGAAATTCAATATTGCTTAGGTTTTTTAATCCAACCGGAGATTGTGGGTGAGGTTCAACCGGCATTTCCATTAGGCGTTTAAAGTTGGAAAGAGAAATTTGCGCTTCACGATACACCAGGATAATATTTCCAAATTCCTGTAAAGGATTAAATATAGCGAACGAATAAAACAGGAAAGTAAGGTATTGACCTACTGTAATGCTACCTCTGAAGATCAGGATCAACAAAACAAATACCATAGCACTGCGGGTGGTATTAACGATAGTGCCCTGGATGAAATTTAAACTGCGTATAAATTTTACTTTTTTTAATTCGAGTCCAAGAATCTTAATAGTTGTGTTATTCAGTCGGTTTATTTCCTGTTGCTCGAGTCCAAGACTTTTTATTAGTTCTATGTTTCGCAGCGATTCGGTTGTAGACCCTGCAAGTGCAGTTGTTTCCCCAACTATTTTCTTTTGAATGGCTTTGATCTTTTTACTGAGGTAATAACTGGCAAGGCCTATGATTGGAATAGAAGTAACATAAATTAATCCCACGTATCCGCTCACTGAAATAGAATAGATCAATACAAACACCATTGCAACAAGGCTTGTAAATACAATACCCACAAATGCCTGGATTAGTTTTTCGCTGTCTGTTCTTACTTTCTGCAGAATACCTAATGTTTCGCCGCTTCTCTGATCTTCAAAGCTCTGATAAGGAAGCTCAAGAGAATGTTGCAAGCCTTCCGCGTAAATTTTAGCACCGGTTTTTTGTGTAATTACGTTTACCACATAATCCTGGAAATTCTTGGCAATTCGTGAGATCATAGCTACACCAATCGACATGCCTAACAGAACCAAAACTGCTTTTATAAATTCTGTTTGCTGACCGGCGAATTTTCCTTTGATCTCTGAAATACATTCATCCATGATCCGCCCGGTGATCATTGGATCAAATAAAGAAAAGCATTGGTTAATGAGTGCGAGAACCAGGGAAAGCAATACAAGTTTCCAGTAAGGTTTTATATAATAGAATAATGTTTTCACGACACAAAGTTAAGAAAAGGATTCTTTAGGAATTCTGGAATTCTCACTCATTTATATATCTTTGAGCGACCGATGAAAAAACTTTCCATCATTATACCTGTATACAACGAAGCCAATACTATTGCAGAAGTTATCAATGTATTAAATACGCTTGTATTAATCGATGATATTGAAAAAGAGATCATCATTGTAGACGATTGCTCCAGGGACTCCAGCAATGCTGTTATAAAAACAACGCTCAGTGAGATCGGCTCAAGTTCTATAAGATTTTGCGAGCACGATGTAAATAAAGGGAAGGGCGGGGCAATTCAAACAGGCATCAAAGAAGCAAGGGGTGAATATACCATTATCCAGGACGCAGACCTGGAGCTTATCCCAGGCGAAATAAATCACCTTCTGCAGGTGGTATTGGATAAAAATGCAGACATTGTTTATGGTTCCCGTTTTTTGAATAAAGAAATTAAAGGCGGTTCCTGGTTGAGTAACCGGGCAAATGAATTTTTAACTGCATTGTCCAACACCGTTTTTGGAATCAAAATAACCGATATGGAAACCTGTTATAAACTTGTTCCAACCCAGGTGTTTAAATCATTGAACCTGGTGGAGCAGCGTTTTGGTTTTGAACCGGAGATCACTGCAAAGCTGGCGAAGCACAAAAATCTTCGATGGGCAGAAGTACCGATTACTTATAATCCACGCAATAATGAACAAGGGAAAAAAATAGGTTGGAAAGATGGATTCCGAGCTATTTGGTGTATCCTGAAATACGGTTTAGGGAAAGGATAAAACTAACTTTCGAAAATCTTCCCCGAGAAAATTTTGTACAGGTAATTAATGATGATGAAAGCTGAGCACAGATAAATGGATGCCATCATTAATTTATGCGACCAGGCCGACTTTACCTTGTAATGAACCAAGAAGCAGATCCCCATTAAAAGGATGGAAAAAAAAGGGGGATATTGCAGGTAACAACCCGAAATATCCCCTTTAATAAATAAAAAAAAAGCTCGTTGCAAACCACAGCCTGGGCAATCATAATGCGTGATTAATTTTACCGGGCAGGGAAGCAAGATCTTGTTTTTTTAGAAACTGTTTCCTGCTACGATAGCGATGATGAACATGGTAATGTAGAATAACCAGATCAAAGAACCGATAACTAAACCGATGATTCCGCAAGTACGGCCGGCTTTAAGGTTTTTGAAAGATGCTTCTTTATATAATGTTGGGTTTGCCTGGTAGGCTTTTAACCCGGTTCCTGACATGATTAAAGCGATTGTTCCTAAGATTGGGCCTAAACCGCAAAATACAAGAGAACAAATACCTAGAACTAAGGCTGCTGTAGCATTTGGAACTTCCTGTTGAGCTCCGCCTCCAAACTGTTGTTGGAATTGTTGATTGATTTGATCGTTTGGTTGATTTGTATCCATAATTTATGATTTTTTAGCTAAGGTAATATTTTTTTCTTTCGATGCAATTTTTCGGTACAATTTACCTGAAAAAGTGAGATACGTAGTTGATCAGCGTAATCAGCACAGTAAATGAAAAAGAAAAAAGTACATACCAGCCGCCGTTTTTGAATTTGAAAAACAACTGGATAAACATTAGCCCCAAGGTGATAATGAACATGAAAACCCCCGGGTGCAGTTGCAGCGATTCCATTATATTTCCCTGCAAAAGGGCAATTATTGCACGCTGCGTGCCACATCCGGGGCACTCGATCCCAAATGTTGATTTAACAATACAGGAAAACTGATGATCTTCGAGCCACTTGATCAGCATTTTACATATTGCTCCATGGCACTGCCGTGAGCACAGCCCCCAGAATTACTACATAAATAATCATGATCAGGATAAATATGGAAGAGGTGCACAAGCCAACAATAGCACATATTCTTCCTGCTTTAAGATTGCTGTATGAGCTTTGTGAATATGCAGAAGGATTTTCCCTGTATAAAAGATTAGCTTTTTTTGCCAGCGTAAGTGCAATTATGGCACAAATTAAACCTGGTACACCATAACATATACAGCCCGGAAATATAGAACAGATACCTAATACCAATACCCCGACAGAGTTCGGTATTTTTTTACCATTCGGTCCGCCCGGACTAAATTGCTGCTGGAATTGAAGATTTATTTGTTGCTCGTTTGGTATATCGTTAGCCATTGTATGTTTTTTAGGCTAAGATACAGAATTCCTCTTAAAGAGAAGTTCCTGCTATTGTACCGTATGTTCCGTTGCTTTGCATCTTTATTGATTTTATTCAAAGATGCGGTAATAACAGGGGGTATGAAATCCAAGGCTCTGGGTATTTTTATATACCGGGCAGTACGGATATGGGAGGAAATCCTAGTTTTTTGGCAGGTTTATTTCTATTCTTACTCCCGTAGTCGAATACCTCGGGCTGTTTTTACTGGTTAAGCGAAAAGTAGCTTCAGGTATGGTCTGCAGGCGTTCCCTTACATTTTTCATACCTATGGATTTGGTTTTTCCTTTGATAACAACAGTTTCATCAGAGATCCCGCGTCCGTTGTCCTCTATAATGATCTGTATCCCTGTGGAGGTTTTATTTATGTTCACCGACAATTTTCCTTCGTAATTGATTTCCTTAAATCCGTGTATGATG
The DNA here is from genome assembly GCA_036405375.1 of Bacteroidia bacterium. Classification (GTDB taxonomy): domain Bacteria; phylum Bacteroidota; class Bacteroidia; order B-17B0; family Aurantibacillaceae; genus JADJDM01. The sequence continues at coordinate 1,503 of DASWXS010000140.1, read as the reverse complement.
CTGTTTTCAATTAAAGGTTGCAGGATCATATTCGGAATCTTATAAGTAGAGGCGTCAATATCGGGGGCAACTTCAAATGTAAAGGTAAAACCGCTATTAAATCTTAATTGCTCAAGCTCCACATAAGTACGTATCCTTAGCTCTGCACGTTCTATCTCTATAAAATGCTCGCTTGCACTTTCCAGTGCATCGCGGATAAGAGAGCCAAACTTTGCGAGGTAATCCGATGCTTCATCATTCCGGTTGGTATTAATGTAATGCTGAACCGAATTGAGCGCATTGAAAATGAAGTGAGGATTAATGGAAGCATTTAGTGCTTCATATTTTAATGCGATCATTTTCTGTTCCATCTCCATTTTCCGCTGCTCACTGTCTTTGATCTTACGGATCCTGAAGCGCATAAATAACCATATGATGAAACAAAATGCTGTACCTGATAATAATCCAAACCATGTAGTGAAATAAAAAGGTGTTTTGATCAATATATTTAATTCGAGCAGTTGCGACCAGTTTTTACCATCCGTACTTGCGTAAATTTTTATGTTGTGTTTCCCATAATTCATCGCAGCAAGCTCTATAATAGAATTTTCGATAAATATCGGGGGATTGTTATCAATAACCCTTTTGTATACAATTGATTTGGCCTGCGAAAAGCAAATACTGCTGAACAAAATATTTACATTTCTCCTTTCAAGTTCATACACGCCATTATTAAATACAATGGTGCCTGTAGACGTGATATCATCGAAATGTACACGTGGAATATGTTTTTCAGGATCCTTTTTAAGGTAAAGGTTCAATTCGGATATCCCCATATTTGTTCCGATAACTACAGAATTTTTGAATGGGTTATATACCAGTTTGTTTATCTCGTTCGAGCTTAAACCATCATCAAAACTAAAATACTCGCTCGAAAAATTAGGCTTTATCTTAAACAGTCCGTTTAATGTTCCCACATAAATGTTCCCACTAAGATCTTTGCACAAACTATTTATTTTTTCGATAGGATGATTGTTCAATTCCTTTATGAACTCCGGTGTTTTTTTGAAATACCTGAACAGCCCTTTGTTGGTAGCAATATAAATAGCCCCGTCATTTGATTCAATGATGTCAAGGATTTGTGTATTGAGAGCAGGAGCATAAATTCTGTGAAATTCATCCGGGTTACTTTGCGATGAAAGTAACAACCCATAATCAGTTCCGCACCATATTCTCCCAACCTTATCCAGTAAAAAGCAGTTTACCCTGTTACGTTTATTTACCTCCATTTTAAATGGAATCGTTTTCAGCGTATCTACTTTATTGTTCTTGAAACGTGCGAGGTAAATGTTATTTGCCCAGCCTCCCAATAGCAGCAAAGTATCGTTTAAAACGCACATGCTTCTTGCCTTTACAAAAAACATAGACAGATTCTCCACATTCAGGCTTACATTATTATGTAATTGATTTACAATAATGATCCTGTCGTTTATTTTTTGAAGATCATATATATAATCTTTGTCT
>DASWXS010000139.1:0-4822 GCA_036405375.1 Bacteroidia bacterium | reverse complement strand
CTGCCAGCCAGAAATTGCATCTGTTGGTATGACAGAGAAAAAAGCGAAAGAAGCAGGTTACGAAATTAAAGTGGGTAAATTTCCATTCTCAGCATCCGGTAAAGCTAAAGCTGCAGGAGCAAGTGATGGATTTGTAAAAGTGATCTTCGACGCTAAATACGGCGAGTTATTGGGGGCACACATGATCGGTGCAAACGTAACAGAAATGATCGCTGAATTAGTAACAGCTCGTAAACTGGAAACTACAGGACATGAGATCCTGAAAGCAGTTCACCCGCATCCAACCATGAGCGAAGCGGTGATGGAAGCTACTGCTGCCGCTTACGGAGAAGTAATCCATTTATAAGATTATCAAGAATTAAGTAACAAGCCCTGACTAATCATCAGGGCTTTTTTGTTGCGTATTTTGTGTTAGTTCGATTGATAGTATTTTGTCAGTTCGAGCGCAGTCGAGAACGACATCGACTTGTTTCTACATTGTTCTCGACTGCGCTCGAACTGACATTTAAGGCGTTATCACCAACAATGGTTCGCTGTATTAAAAATCCAATCCATCCTGGTTACCACCCATACTGTTGGTTGGTCCTTTACGTTTTTTGAAGATCGAAGCATCCATTTTACCAAACATGAAGGTAACGTTCAGTTTAAAGAAACGTGCTTCCCTTCTTCTCATTAAACTCTGTTCGTACGTTGGTGCACTGAGCACTGTTCCCATACGTTTGGTATTGAAAATATCGCTCACGCTTGCGTTAATGATGATCTTACGCTTTATCATCTTGCTTGCAGAAAAATCGAGGAAATACATAGGTTTGGTTTCACCATTGATCACAACCCTTGGTGCTTCGTAATTGCCATTTAACTGTAATGTGAAGTCTTTTGGTAATTTATAGGTAAAGGTTCCTTTGGTATTCCAGGTAAAGCCTTCAGTTGTGGTGTTTCCAAACTGGCTGGTGCTTTTTAATGAAATATACAGCACGTTCACATTAAGGGTTGCATCAAAGTTCTTGAATAAAGTATACTTGATGTTGTTTTCCCAACCGTAGTTAAAGCTGCTTGCCCCGTTCACAAATGTATTGATCAATACCGTAGAATCCGTTGCTTTAGGATAGGCTACATTGGTGATAGGAGTTTCAATATAACGGAAGTACAGGGAAGATAGGAAACTACCTTTTGATAAGATCTTGTTGTAATTGGTCTCCGCTACATTCCTGAATTCAGGAGTGAGCTGGGGATTACCGATACGGTAGTTTTGTTTATCGGCAAACATTACAAAAGGCATCAGCTGAAAGAAGTTCGGGCGTTCAATCTTTCTCGAGAAATTGATCTGCCATTCCTGGTTGTTCTTGAATTTACGTGAGAAATAAATTCCGGGGAACAACGATTTTAAGATATTATCCGGTTTTGAAGGATAGCTGTAAGAGAAAGAAGAATCTTTATCAAGGATCCGTCCTGAATAATAAGATTGCTCAAAACGCAAGCCAGCCTGGTATCCGAACTTCCCTGTTTTGTTAGAGTAATTTACATAAGCGCCATTCACAATATCATCAATAGCATAATTGTTCGACATAAACGTATCTCGCTGGAACATATAGTTGTTGAAAGCATTACTGTTTTGTGTCACATTTTTCTGGAAAGTTTGCTTGATGTTGCTACGGATACCCCATTCAATTTTGCTGGTATCAGTTAATGGATTTACATAATCCATCTGGAAAGTATACATACTACCGCTCGATTCACCATCGTTTTTCTGGTAGGAAGTATTTTCTGCATTTGCAATGTAGTAATTGTCATACATGCTGTAGAGATAATTATTTTCACCGGCATTGTAGTTAAATGAACCATCAATAGTAAACTCTTTTCCTGGTTTTGGAAACGTACGTTTGTAGATCAGCTGTGAGTTCAGGTTGTAAAACCCTGCATTCGAAATATTGGTTTGTGTTCCCTTGGCATAACCTGTACTATTAGGAGATAAAAACTCATAAGTTTGCTTATCATTTGTTCTGAAAGCACCCAGCATACCCATTTGTGCAAAGGAAAGCGAATTACGGTTGTTAATTTGATAATCAATTCCTAAACGTCCCATCTGGAAAGTGTTTTGCCCACGTGTATTATTGTCCTGGTTATAGTAATTCAGTACCGATCCGTTGTACAGGTTGGTTCGGTTGGTATAACCATTGGTAAGATTGGTAGCTGTATTGTAATTGTACATCAGGGAAATGTTCCAGGGATTTTCTTTGATATTCAAATTCACCATTCCGTTGTAACGATCAACGTTTCCAATACCACCCATAATGATACCATTGTAACCCGGTTTGGAATTCTTTTTCATTACCAGGTTTAATATCCCACCCGACGTTGCTGCTTCAAACTTTACACTTGGGTTGGTAATTACTTCAATGCGTTCGATCTGGTCGGAAGGAATTTGTTGAAGTGTTAACGTAGTCGGGCGTCCGTCAATATAAATCTGTGGTGTTGAATTACGAAGTGTTGCATTTCCATCTGCATCCAAACTCACACCCGGTACATTTTTCATAGCATCTAAAGCGGTACCACCTTTTACTGAAAGATCCTTGTCAACATTATAAACACGTTTGTCGATACTTAAGGAAACTGTTGATTTTTCAGCTACTACAGTTGCTTCCTGTAATAAAGTTTCATCCGGTTCCAGTTTAATATCTCCAAGGTCCTGTTCCAGCTTTGCAAAATTGATAAAGATTTTTTGTTCAATGGTTTTATAGCCTAAGAATTGAATGCGTAATTTGAAGCCACCAACCGGAAGATTATCGAGTGAAAAATCGCCGTTCTGTTTAGTAAGCACTCCAGCAATAGCGCTGTCTTTGCCGAATAGGAACAAAGCTACCGAAGCAAACTCAACCGGTTCTTTGGTTTTTGCATCCACTAGTTTCCCGTACAACCTGCCAATAGACGGCATTTTACCACCTGCTGCGCCACCGGATGGAAACTGTGCATTCATATCGGTGAACATAAAGAAAGTCAGAAATACGGCTAAAACAGTAGCTATCCTTGTCATATCATTAAAAATTGATGTGCAAAAGTAGTGAAACTAATTCTTAACAAACGTTAAATAGGGACGAGTGGTTTAATGGTAGTTTGAATTGCTGTTCTTTACGAGTGTTGATTTTATTGATGTTTCGGGCTTAATTTGAATTCTTCTAAATGTTAGTGCAATCAAAAAGTAGGTAAACAGTTTATTATCGCAGGTGAAAAATTCGCATTGCTTTTATTTGTGAGCAACTAAATATCTGTGATTTACCTTACTTTTGTCCTGATATGGCATCATTGATAGGTGAAAATGTAAAAGTTGCTTTTGGTTCTATACGTTCGCAGGCATTGCGTACTGCACTCACTATCATTATCATCGCATTTGGGATTACAGCGCTTGTAGCTATTTTGTCGCTGATCGATATTATAAAGTCTTCTATCAACAGCAACTTTAGCAACCTTGGTGCTAATACATTCACCATCCGAAACAAGGAAACAAGTGTTCGTATTGGCAGGGGAGGAAAGAAACCGAAAAAATACAGGAATATCACCTACGAAGAAGCGATGCGTTTCAAAAAGGATTTTAATTACCCGGCAACTGTTTCTGTGTCTACTATTGCTTCCTGGAGCGCCAAGCTAACCTATGGTTCAAAAAAATCCAATCCTAACATTCAGGTTTATGGAAGTGATGAGAATTATATAAACGCAGGAGGTTACGAGCTGGAAAAGGGAAGGAACTTTTCGGAAACAGAAGTAACATCAGGGGCACCGCTTGTAATTATAGGGCAGGAAATAAAAACCACCTTCTTTCCTTTTTACCAGAACCCGGTAGGTAAAACGATCCGCATCGGGAGTGGAAAATACCAGATCATAGGTGTTTTAAAAACCAAAGGAAGCAGCATGGGCTTTGGTGGAGATAAGATCTGTATCATTCCGATACAAAACGCGCGTCAATATTTTTCAACGCCCAATGCCACTTTCACTATAAACGTATTGTGTAATAGTGTTCAGCAAATGAACATTGCTATTGGAGAGGCGATAGGCACGATGCGCCAGGTAAGGAAAGTTGCCCTGGCAGAAACTGAAAACTTCGAGATCACCAAGTCCGATAGTATTGCAAATATGCTCAACGATAAACTGGCCTTGTTCAATATGGGAGCCATTGTTTTGGGCTTTATTATTTTATTAGGTTCAGCGGTAGGTTTAATGAACATTATGCTTGTTTCGGTTACCGAACGTACCCGTGAAATTGGAATAAGAAAAGCTTTAGGAGCAACCAGTAAAACAATTCAGAACCAGTTTCTTATGGAGTCGATTGTGATCTGCTTGTTAGGAGGACTGTTTGGAATCCTGTTCGGAATCATAATCGGAAATGTACTTTCATATGGCGTATTTGACATGGGCTTTTACATGCCCTGGCACTGGATTATAGGAGGTGTAGTTGTGTGTATCTTTGTAGGTACAGTTTCAGGAATCATACCTGCAAGGAGAGCCGCTAAACTTGATCCGATCGAAAGTTTACGCTACGAATAATTATTCAGCAATAACTAATTTGGTGGTTGCGAGCACATCTGTTCCTACCAGTTTTATGATATATGATCCTTTTGCAAGATCAGAAACATCAAGGCTTACACTCATCACATATTCTGTTTTCGAAATTTGTTTGTCCATGATCTTTTTTCCTGTAATATCATAAACAACAATAGTAAGCAATCCTTTTTCTTCACTTGAAACCACAAGGTTTAAACTGGAAGAAGCCGGGTTAGGGAACAAATGAATAAAGTTTTCATTCGGGGCTTTTGGAATATTCAAAGCAGTA
>DASWXS010000138.1:0-21419 GCA_036405375.1 Bacteroidia bacterium | reverse complement strand
TTTAAAGATTATTCTCTTAACGGTAACGCCTTTAATGTTTATTCAGCTAGTGCAATGGAAAAAAAAGAATTTGCTGGCACCGATTTCCGTTCCTCCATACATGAGAGGTATCATATATAGCATTTTGTTGATCTGTATAATGATCTTCGGAGTCAGGGAAGATACTGAGTTTATTTATTTTCAATTTTAAAGATGAAGAACCGTCCTGTTGAAGAAATAGTAAAGCCTTCGGGCAAAGGAGAAATAACAACTATATTTTCCTTTGTGTTATCTGTGTTACTGGTACTTAATGTTGCGTTGTATTATTATTTTGAAAAATTCGATCCCCGCGACTGGAAATTTTTGGCCCATATTAAATGGGGAATACTTAAAAATCTTAACGGTCCGGCCGATTGGCTGATCACAGGAGATAGCTCCGGAAACCAAGGCATAGAAACCAGTCCTTTCAAGGAGGAGCTTGGCGAAACCGCTTATAATTTATGTACGATAGGTCCTATGTTAACTTTGGATGATTCATGGATGCTCGAATATCATATAAATAAATATGGACCTCCAAAGAACGTCCTTATGATACATGTATACGACTTATGGAATCGAAAGGCAGATCATGAGGTGCTTTCAGAAAATCCTGTTACTACTATTTTCAAGGATGGTCTTGGTCCTGATCTTGGATGGAGCTATTCACAAAAAGCAAAAATGCTGTCGTACAGACTTTTCCCTATTTACTCGAAACATCATGGTTTAAAAATGTTGCTGTCAGGAGAAGCAAAATGGTTTGTGCCTGCAGCAGAGGTCGATTCATCTGGGTTTAATAAACGGATTCTTCCAAAACCTGATAACGTGATAAAAGATACAGAAGGCCATATAAAGTTTGTTAAGGATTCGGCTTTCGCTCTTTCCGATGAATGCCGCATGGGATTGAAGCATATAAAAGCACTTGTAGATAAACACAATATAGAACTGTATATCACCATGAGCCCCCTGCACGACTCTCTTTATTTCAATCCTTATTTTCAGAAATACAAAAACAGTATTGATTCGATGCTGTATGACTTTGCACAAAACGACAAGCACATTCATTTGATCAACAACCCGCCAATGGTTTTCAAAGCGGAAGAAATGGATAACTCTGATCACGTTGTGGGAAAAGCTTCACACACATTTACTTTGCACCTGATAAATGAAATAAAAAAGATAAGGGCAGCAAAATAAAAAATTAAATTTTCCTGATCACTAACCTGAAACCAATATTATCTGCCGCCAGTTCAGTCGAGTAGGCTTTGCGTTTACTGGGACGTGCTCCGCGCTGGTTGCTGTGCCATGAGCCTCCTTTGAGCATATGCCTGTTGTCGCTGGTTGTGTTGCAAGGATCTTCTTCCGGATTAGTATAATAAAAAGTATCATCATTCGTTCCGCTATCTTTGGTCCATTCATAAACATTTCCGATCATGTCATATATTCCCCATTTGTTCGGTTTAAAGCTACCTATGGGAGCCGATTCGGAATAATTATCATTATACATAAAATGATCTTTCCATCCATGAGCTTTTGCGCCTGAGCTATCAGCAAGGTTGCAATAAAGTTTAGCATCATTTTCGTTACTTCCCCAAAAGAAAATATCCGAACTACCGGCCCTGCAGCAATATTCCCATTCTGCCTCGGTAGGAAGATCATATGTATAACCCAGCGGTGGACCAGGTGCAGAAGCGTTCAGCCATTCTACAAAACTCATAGCATCTTTCCAGGTAACGCAAACAACGGGATAATTGCCCTCCAGCTTATACCCGGGGTTCTTCCAGCTTAATCCACTCTTTTCTTCTCTGACATTTCCATTCCAGCACATTATTTTATTCTTTTTTTCTGCTTCAGTTAAATAATTTTTCGCTTTAACAAAGGATGCAAACTGATCATAAGTTACTTCATACTTAGAGATCATAAATGCTTCGGTAATTTTTACCTGATGTGAAGGAAATTCGTTTTTGAACCACACGCTGTCGCCTCCGTATAGTTTTGAGATATAGGAAGGGCTCTCTTTACTGCCCATAAGAAACTCTCCTGGATTTATTCTGATGAAATCCATTTGAAGATCGTTTTTAAAGCCGGGAGGAAGTGCTGCTGCTGATTTATGACCACAACTCCAGAAAGCAAACAAAGAAAATAGTGAAATGCTCAGGCAGAGAATACTGAAAAATTTGCTCATAAAGCAATAATACAAATATTTCGATACATAGAAAAAAATACAGGATTATGCGATGGAAAAATAAAAAGCGGGCTGTTGAACCCGCTTTTCGTTTTATTTCTTTTTTGATGCTGCCTTCTTTTTCACCGGAGCTTTTTTCGCGGCTGCTTTCTTAGGGGCAGCTGTTTTTTTTGCTGCACCTTTTTTAGCCGGAGCTTTCTTCGCTTTTTTATCAAAAGCGTTCGGGATCTGCTCGATGATCATTTTCTTCACTTCATCCAGGCTTAGTGTACCAAGCTCTTCAGGAGTATATTTCTCATCTTTTTTATTCTTGCCGAGTTTCAGCATTTCTTTCCCGAAACGGATGAAAGGTCCCCAACGCCCGTTTTCGATAGCGATTTTTTCTTCGGGCCACTGTTGAATAAAACGATTCGCTTCTTTCTCCAGTTTTTTCTCAATTAATTCATTGATGTCTTGTTGAGAAAGATTGTCGAAGTTATATGCACGCGGAACATTGATGAACATTCCTTCGTATTTAATGAACGGACCAAATCTTCCTTTACCCTTTGTAACTCCTTTTCCTTCGTAATAGGCAATAGGAGCATCAGCAGTTTGTTTTTCCTGGATCAATTCAATTGCCCTGTCCATATCAACTTTCAAAGGATCTTCGGAACGTGGAATGGAAATATAGGCCTCGTCCCATTTTATATAAGGACCAAATCTTCCAACACCAACAATCACTTCTTTATTTTCATATTCACCCAAACTCATTGGAAGTTTGAACAGGTCCAAAGCTTCTTCAAGGGTGATTAATTCCATACGTTGTTCTTTGCGCAAACTTGCAAAACGCGGTTTCTCTTCGCTGCCTTCAACTGTTTCACCGATTTGTGCCAACGGCCCGAAACGCCCGATACGAACACTTACCTGCTTGCCGGAAACGGGGTCCGTTCCTAGTATTCTTTCACCACTTGCACGTTCGCTATTGTCGGTTGTTTTCTCAACTGTTTTGTGAAAAGGATTATAAAAGTCCTTCAGCATTTTTGTCCAGTTCAGCTTTCCTTCCGCTATCTCATCAAACTCTTCTTCCACTTTTGCAGTGAAGTTGAAGTCCAAAATTTCAGGGAAGTATTGAATTAGAAAATCAGTTACCACCATTCCAATATCGGTTGGAAATAGCTTTGCTTTTTCAGCTCCTGTATTTTCTGTTTTTATTTCTTTTTTAACAGCATTGTTTGCTAATGACAACACTGTATAATTTCTTGGGTGCCCTTCACGATCTGTTTTCTCTACATAACCGCGTTTCTGAACGGTAGAGATAGTTGGTGCATATGTGGACGGACGGCCTATTCCAAGCTCTTCCAGTTTTTTTACCAAACTTGCTTCCGTGTAACGTGCCGGATGATGTGTGAAACGTTGTACGGCAGAAATATCAGAATACGTAAGTTTATCTCCTACATTCATCGGAGGAAGAATAGAAGAATTTTCTTCGTTCTCTTCATCATCTGTTCCTTCTAAATATACTTTTAAGAAACCATCAAACTTTAATACTTCACCTTGCGCTACAAAAATTTCGCTTGCTCCTGAAACACCAATTTTAGCAGTTGTTTTTTCCAGTTCTGCATCTGCCATCTGTGATGCAATGGTGCGTTTCCAGATGAGGTCGTATAAACGCTGTTCATTACGCTCGCCTGAAATAGTTTGATTTGCTATATAAGTAGGGCGGATGGCCTCGTGAGCTTCCTGCGCACCCTTGCTTTTATTTTTATACTGACGAACCTGGTGGTAATTACTTCCGTAGTTCGCATTGATAGCTTCTTTCGCTTGTCCCAAAGCAGTTTCAGATAAGTTCACGCTATCCGTTCTCATGTAAGTGATCTTCCCTGCTTCGTATAAACGCTGTGCAACCATCATGGTTTGTGCAACCGAAAATCCTAATTTACGCGCTGCTTCCTGTTGTAAGGTAGATGTTGTAAAAGGAGCGGCTGGTGTACGTTTCGAAGGTTTTGTTTCTACACTGTTAATGGTGTACGATGCCTGCAAACACTTCGCTAAAAAATCGTTGGCTTCTTTTTCAGTAGCAAAACGTGTATCTAATTCTGCTTTTACATTTGCTTTTCCAACCTGGAAAATTGCAGAAACTTTAAATGCTGATGTGGAAGTAAAATTCTGAATTTCTCTTTCTCTTTCAACTATCAAACGAACAGCAACCGACTGAACGCGACCTGCTGAAAGGCTTGGCCTTACCTTCTTCCAAAGGATTGGGGATAATTCGAAACCAACCAATCTATCTAATACACGACGGGCCTGTTGAGCGTTTACTAAATTAATATCAAAGCTTCTCGGGTTCTGAAGTGCGTTTTGAATAGCCGGTTTAGTGATCTCATGAAAAACAATACGTTTTGTATTGTTTGCTTTTAATCCCAGCGTTTCATATAAATGCCATGAAATAGCTTCTCCCTCACGGTCCTCATCGGACGCTAACCAAACCATCTCGGCATCTTTCGACAATTTTTTGAGGTCTGCAATTACTTTCTGCTTATCCGGCTGAACTTCGTATGTAGGTGTAAAATTATTCTCAACATCAACCCCGTATCCCTTTTTTACCAAATCACGAACATGCCCAAAACTTGACTTAACAACGAAATCTTTTCCTAAAAACCCCTCTATCGTTTTTGCTTTGGCAGGTGACTCGACAATTACTAAATTCTTACCCATTCTATATATATATGTATGACCAAAATGAGGAACGTTTCCCCATCGATTTTAGTTCAAAAACGAACAAAGCCGTTTTTAATTTTGCCGCAAAGAAAAAAATAAAATTCGGAATAATCCTAATAGGTTTTCAAAATTTAGGTTAATGGCAGGTCGAAACGTTAATTTTTACGAACCTTTTAGAGATTTTGCGTCAATTTGTCATTTATTGTCTATCTTTGCCTCCCTTAAATATTTTCATGCAAAACGAGAACAAAACGATAGACGAAAGCAAACAAGGCGAAGCATTAATGGTTGAAACCGGACCTTCTGATGGAAAAAAGCTGTTCCTGGAAAGTTACGGTTGCCAAATGAATTTTGCTGATAGTGAGATAGTTGCATCTATTTTAACCAAAGAAGGATTTTCAACTACCACTAACTTTATGGATGCGGATGTGATTTTTGTAAACACCTGTGCTATTCGTGAAAATGCCGAATCGCGTGTTCGCCAGCGTTTGCAGGATTATAAAAAAGTGAAAAAGGGTAATCCGAATGCAATCATTGGAGTGCTGGGTTGCATGGCTGAGCGTTTGAAATCTCAATTTCTTGAAGAAGAAAAACTGATTGATATTGTTGTTGGGCCGGATGCATATCGTGATCTTCCTAATTTGATCGACCAGGCAGAAAGCGGACAAAAAGCAGTAAACGTAATTCTGAGCAAGGAAGAAACCTATGCCGACATTTCTCCTGTTCGCTTGGACCAGAATGGTGTTAGTGCCTTCATCAGTATCATGCGCGGTTGCGATAACATGTGCAGCTTTTGCGTAGTACCGTTTACACGTGGGCGCGAAAGAAGCCGTGATCCGGAAAGTATCGTCCGTGAAGCAAAAGAAGCATTTGATAAAGGCTACAGGGAAGTAACACTGTTAGGCCAGAATGTGGATTCGTACGTATGGGCCGGGGGAGGATTGAAAAAAGAAATTCTTACAGAAGAGCAAAAAGCTAATTCAACAACCTTTGCACAGCTGCTTGAAAAAGTTGCATTGGTAAATCCTGATCTGCGTGTACGATTCTCTACTTCTCATCCGAAAGACATGACGGATGATGTATTGTACACCATGGCGAAGTATGAAAATATTTGCAAGTATGTTCACTTGCCGGTTCAGAGTGGAAACAGCGAAGTGCTCGAAAAAATGAATCGCGGATATACCCGTGAGTGGTATTTGGATCGTATTGCTGCAATCCGGAGAATTATGCCTGATGCAGGGATCTCTACAGATATCATTGCAGGTTTTTGTGGTGAAACAGATGAGCAACATGCAGAAACAGTTTCATTGATGAAAGAAGTTCAGTATGATTTTGCATATATGTTTACATACAGCGAACGTCCGAAAACGTTGGCAGAGCGTAAATATGCGGATGATATTCCGGAAGAAGTAAAGAAAAAACGCTTGCAGGAAGTGATGGATGTTCAATCGGCGAGCAGTGCTATGAGAACTAAGCAAGGTGTTGGAAAAGTTCATCGTGTATTGATAGAGAGCGAATCCAAAAAATCAAAGGATCAATGGAGCGGAAGAAATTCTCAAAACATAACTGTTGTATTTGATAAAGGAAATGCAAAGAAAGGCGAGTACGTGAATGTGTTAGCGGAGACGTGTACATTGAGTACGTTGATTGGGCGAATAATCTAGACTTTAGATTTGAGACGTGAGATATTAGATGCCTTTTGTAGGGAAGAAAGTGATCAGCTTTCGAATAGAAGGGCTTATTTGACAAAAGGGCAGAGAAAAGTAATTGGAATAATTTTTAATGGTTCAGAAGAAAGATTTATGAGTCATAATTTCAAAAAACTACTTATCTGGCAAAAGGCAATGGATTTGAGTGATTTGATTTATAACTACTCTGAATCATTACCCTCAAAAGAAAGATTCGTATTGATTGATCAATTAAACAGATCATCAGTTTCTATTCCTTCTAATATTGCAGAAGGATGTGGGAAGCGAACTAAAAAACAATTTGCGGAGTATTTAGCTATTTCCTTGTCATCATCTTATGAAGCAGAGACTCAGCTATTGATTTGTAAAAAGAGAAATTACGGAAAAACAGAATTGCTGGAACAAGCTTTGAAAAGTGTGGATGAGATCCAGAAAATGATATTTTCCTTTAAAGAAAAAATAGAAAAAGAAGTGATATAACCTTAATTAGACAACGAGATTCTTCTCATGTCTAATGTCTAAAATCTTAAGTCTGTATTATGACAATCCAAGATATAAAACAACGTTTCGGAATTATCGGCTCTTCAGCGGCACTCGATCGCGCGATCGATATTGCACGCCAGGTTGCACCAACAGATTTAAGTGTATTAATAACCGGTGAAAGCGGAACGGGGAAGGAAGTTTTTCCGCAGATCGTACATCAATTCAGTAACCGTAAACACGGGCAGTACATTGCAGTAAACTGCGGGGCCATTCCTGAAGGTACGATTGACAGTGAATTATTCGGGCACGAAAAAGGTTCGTTTACCGGGGCACATGAAGCGCGTAAGGGATATTTTGAAGTAGCAAATGGTGGTACAATTTTCCTGGATGAAGTAGGTGAGTTACCTCTTGCAACACAGGCGCGCCTCTTACGTGTATTGGAAACTGGAGAATACATCCGCGTAGGTTCGAGTAAAGTTCAGAAAACAGATGTGCGCGTGGTAGCAGCAACTAATGTGAATTTGCCGGGAGCAATTGAAAAAGGAAAATTCAGGGAAGATCTTTACTATCGTTTGAATACAGTGCCTATTTTTCTTCCGCCATTGCGCGAACGTAAAGAAGATATTTTTTTGTTATTCAGAAAATTTGCTGCTGACTTTGCTGCAAAATACAGGATGCCTGTTATTAAATTAGATGCAGATGCAGAGCAACTGCTCGTAAATTTTTACTGGCATGGAAATGTTCGCCAGCTGAAAAATATTGCAGAGCAAATTTCTATTATCGAAAAAACACGTGAGATAAACGCAGGTACATTTGCAAAATACCTTCCGCAACAGCACACCACAACATTACCGAGCCTTGTAAAAACTGATTCACCAGGCACTTCAGGAGATATGTCGGAGCGCGATATACTTTATAAAGTGTTGTTTGAATTGAAAAAAGATCTGAATGATTTGAAGAAAGTGGTGCACAATATAGTGCAATACAACCCGGGAGCAGTTATGCATATGCCAGGAGAAGATGCGAAATTAATTGGCAAAATGTACGATGATGAAATGCTTGAGCATGGAGATATGTCGTATACACTTCAAAGCCCGCAAATAATTCCGGCAGGAAAAACGGTACAGCCTATTCCAATCGAAGAGTCCTTATCACTTGCAGACAAGGAAAAAGACATGATTATTAAAGCGCTTTCCAAATACAAAGGCAAACGTAAATACGCCGCCAAAGAACTAGGCATAAGCGAGCGTACTTTGTACAGGAAGATCAACGAGTATAATATTAAAGAGTAAGGGGACTTAACCACTAAGTAATACAGAGAATCACTAAGAAAACAAACCTTAGTGTAACTTAGTGATCTGAGTGCCTTAGTGGTAAATTAAAATATCAGGTTATTCTTCGAAGGCAATTCATTCACATCAACATACCTCACATTAATTACTGCATCTATTTGTTTCATGGCTGATTCCAGTTCGTACGCAAATTCAGGATCGTAAGGAGTGCGTACAATCAGCAGGTAATCAGTAGTATTTAATTCACTTACTAAAAATCCTTTTTGCCCCGTAAGCCCGGGATCCGATTCACCGAACAGATCTGCCTGTGCAGTAGCTGCTGGTTTATTGCTTTGAACAGCATTGTAACTTTTATTGGAAAGTAAATTGTATTCCAGTTGCTCCTCCTCGTTCACATAAACAAAGAAAGAGAACAGCAGGTTATCTGCCTGGTTTTTATTTTTAAGCTCCAGCGCTTCTTCCTTTTGAAGATCTAATCCGAGCCCCTGGTTAAGTTTATGACAGAGTTTATAATCGGGTTCGTGCGACGAAACAGCAAACACCATGAAATCAAAATCGTATTCGATATTTAACGTAAATTTTGCCATTTCTTACCTGCAAATATAGGTGAAGAGCCCCAAATACTGCGTGAATGAACTTTTAAAATTTAAGTTCTTTAACTATATTCGTAGTCTATTTTTTTATTATCCTTTATGAAGATTATAATTCCAATGGCAGGTATGGGCAAAAGAATGCGCCCTCACACACTTACAGTTCCTAAACCTTTAATCCCGGTTGGGGGTAAACCTATTGTGCAGCGACTGGTAGAAGATATTACCAAGGTTTGTGGTGAAAAAGTAGAGGAGATCGCCTTCATTATTGGGCCTACATTTGGAAAGGAAGTAGAGAAAGATCTTATTGCCATTGCAGCATCGCAGGGAGCAAAAGGAAGTATTTATTACCAGGAAGTGGCATTGGGTACTGCTCATGCAATTATGTGTGCGGAGCCGTCTATTTCAGGGAAAACAGTTGTTGCTTTTGCTGATACACTGTTCAAAGCCGATTTCACTATGGATACCAACCAGGAAGGTGTGATCTGGGTTCAGAAAATTGAAGATCCGCGCCAGTTTGGTGTAGTGAAGCTGGATAGTTCCGGGGTAATTACCGATTTCGTAGAGAAACCGGAACAATTTGTGAGCGACCTTGCCATCATTGGGATTTACTATTTTAAAGACGGCGACTACCTGAAAAAAGAATTGAAATACCTGTTGGATAACGACATCAAGGAAAAAGGAGAGTACCAGCTTACCAATGCCCTGGAAAACATGAAAGGCAAAGGAACCAAGTTTGTTCCGGGCAAGGTAACCGAGTGGCTGGATTGCGGAAATAAAGATGCAACGGTATATACTAATCAGCGCATCCTGGAGTTTGATAAAGGGAAGGCATCATTAAAAGCAGCTTCTGCAAGCCTTGAAAATGCAGTGATTATAGAGCCTTGTTTTATTGGAGAAAATGTAAAAATCGTTAATTCAATTGTGGGGCCTCATGTATCGCTTGGCAAAGGCACAATTGTTGAAAACTCTGTTATCAGAAACTCCATTGTACAAACAAATGCGAAGCTGATTTCGGCTAATATTGTTAATTCAATGGTAGGTAACCATGCGGAGATCAGGGCTAAAGCACTGGATCTGAGCGTGGGCGACTACAATATTTATAGCTAAGGTAGCCGGAACAGCCGCCTTCGCGCGTTTACATGAAGGCAAAAACTACATATCTAATTGTATTTTCAACTTGTTTGATCATACTCGGCTTTGCTTGTAAATCAAAGCAACCTTCTTCATCCACATCAACCGCAGTCAATACAAAAGATAACGGTAAAGTCTTATCTGAAGCCGATCGCGTTAAATTTCAATCAGCTTTTTACAACGCCTGTAAAGAAAAAATGAAAGGCAATGTGGAGCTCGCTGAAAATATTTTTAAGGAATGCTTAAAAATTGATCCTACAAGTGCACCTGTAAAATATGAAATAGCCAGCCTGTATCGCTTTACCGGCCTCTATGATGAGGCACTGAAATATGCCAAAGAAGCAGCTGCACTCGATCCGAAGAATGCCTGGTTTCAGTTATTGTATATCGAATGTTTACATAATAAGCGATTATACAACGATGCAACGGTTGCTTATGAAAAACTGATAAAAACAGGCCCGGTAAAACCCGAATACTACCAGGCTCTTGCTGAAGAGTATCTTTTTGCCAACAAGCTCGACAAGGCCACCAAAACGTTGGAAGAGTATGAAAAACTCTTCGGGCGGGATGAAGAAGCCGCTCTTAAACGCATCAATATTTACCGCCAGCAAAAGAAATATGCGGAAGCAGAAGCAGCATTGAAAGAGCTTATTAAAGATTTTCCGGAAGAACCACAGTATTACAGCTTCCTTGCAGAAATATACCAGGACAAAGGAGAACCTGAAAAAGCCCTGTCTACCTACAATGATATTTTAAAAACAAATCCCGAAAATCCATATATCCATCTCGCCCTTGCCGATTATTACCGTCGCCAGAAAAAAGACAGCTTGTTTTTCATGGAAGTGAAAACTGCTTTCAAGAGTCCCGATCTTGATATTGACAACAAGGTGAAGATCATGGTTTCGTATTATGAGATGACGGAAATTTATCCGAAATACAAACCTGAAGCATACGAGTTACTGGATATTATGATGAAGGCGCATCCCTCCGAACCAAAGGCCTGGAGCGTAAATGGAGATTTTTTATACCGCGACAAAAAATACAAGGAAGCAAAAGAAGCATTTATAAGGGTAATTGAATACGATAAAAGTAAATACCCGGTATGGAACCAGCTGATGATCTGTGAAATGGATCTTAACGAATACAAATCATTGAAAGCGCATAGTGAAGAGGCAATTGACCTGTTTCCTAACCAACCGTCTTCTTATTTTTTCAATGGCCTGGCCCACATGAAACTAAAAGATTATAAAGCCGCTATTCAATCATTTAATGATGGACAGGAGTTTGTATATGATAACGCACCTCTTCAATTACAGTTCCTGGCTAATATAGCGGAAGCCTATAATGCAGATAAGCAATACGAAAAATCCGACAAAGCCTTCGAAGACGCATTATCTCTTGATCCGAACGATCCGTTGATCATGAACAATTATGCTTATTATCTTTCGTTGCGAAAAGCAAAGCTGGACAGGGCGGAAAAATTGTCGGCAAGAACACTGGAAATTCAACCCAATAGCATTTCCTATATGGACACTTATGCCTGGATATTGTATCAGCAGGCAAAATACAACGATGCGAAACAATGGCTGGAGAAAGCATTGGGCAAAGGAGCTGATGCACGCGCTGCAATACTCGAGCATTATGGTGATGTATTGTATAAATTAAATGAAACCTCGAAAGCGATTGAGTACTGGAAAAAAGCAAAAGAAAAAGGAGGCAACTCCGATGTGTTGAATAAAAAAATTAGTGATGGTAAATTGTATGAATAGGCTTTCGGGTTCTATAAAATATATACTGATATTTGTTTTGGCAATATTTTTTGTCTCCTGTAAAGGGAAGAAAAAAATTCAGAAGCAGGAAACCCCTGTTGCTGTTGCCCCGGATAGTACAAATAGTGATAAATGTAAGCTCGATTTTAAAAGCGGGAAAGTACTGGCCAAGTATATGAGAGAAAACGAGCTCGATTTTAAATATGCTTCTGCCAAACTAAAATGTGAGCTCACACTGGATAACGAAGACCATTCTTTTACTGTCAGCCTGCGTTGCAGAAAAGACAGCGTGATCTGGATATCGATTTCTAAACTTGGAATTGAAGCGGCCCGGGCACTTATTACAAAAGACAGTGTAAAGATCATAATGCCATTGCAAAACCAGAAATTTGTAGGAGATTTTACCTATATAAATGACCTGCTGCAAACCGATCTTGATTTCGATATGATCCAGGCACTATTGTTTGGGAATAGCGCAGCATTTTATGACGAAGATGAACGGCTTAAACCCGGTAAGGATAAAGTAAATTGTAACTACTTCCTGAGTACAGTGAAGAAACGCACAGCCAAGAAAATTAATAATGGACAAATCCAACCGGATGAGAATTACCAAACCATGTGGCTCAACCCAAATACCTATAAAATTGTAATGCTCGAATTTGAAGATGTAAAAACGAAACGAAAATTTAATGCCTGTTACGACGAATTTCAGCAGGTTGACAATTTCCTTGCCCCATACAAGCTGGTATATAGCATCACTTCCGAGAAAATAATTAAGGCAGATGTTCGTTATGCTAAAATAGCGCTCAATGAAATTCAGACATTCCCGTTTAAAATTCCATCCAGCTATGAACCTATACAGATCAATAAAAAGTAAACGATCTTTATTAGTTTTTGTTCTGTTGTTTGCGCTTGCAGGCACTGGTAACTCTTTTGCCCAAACAGGTAAGCAAAGCAAAAAAGAACTGGAAAATAAAAAGAACAAGCTGAAGAATGAAATGAACACCATCAACGAGCTCCTGCGTGAAGCAAAGAAGAACACGCGCCGTTCGATGGGAGAGGTTGCTATACTGAATACCAAGATCAGCATCAGGCAGGAGCTGATTGCAACCATCAATACCGAGATCAAGCAGATCAACAGCCAGGTTGGAACCAAACAGAAGGAAGTAGATGCTTTGAAAGGAAACCTCGAAAAGCTGAAGCAGGAATATGCCCGTATGATCTATTACGGGTATAGAAACAAAGATTCGTATAATAAATTAATGTTCATGTTTGCTGCCGGTGATTTCAACCAGGCTTACCAGCGGCTGAAATACATTCAGCAGTATAACGAATACAGGAGAAAACAGGCTAATGCAATTGTAACTACTCAGCAGGAGATCACAGGAAAGATAAAAGAGCTGGAACAAAAGAAGGAAGAAAAGAAAATGCTCTTGTCTTCTGAAGAGCAGGAAAAGCTGGATCTTGCCAAAGAAAAGACCGAACAGGAAGGCATGCTGGCCCAGTTGCAGGACAAAGAAAAACAGCTGAAGCAGGAGCTGGAGCAAAAGAAGAAAGACAGTGAAGCATTAACTGCCGCTATCAAAAAGCTCATCAATGATGAGATCAAACGCCAGCAGGAAAAAGCCAACCAGGATGCAATTGCAAAAGCCAATGCAAAAAAGAAACGCGAAGAATTGGCTAAGAAAGCCAAAGAAGAAAAGAACAAGAATAAGAACAACAATGTAGTTAAAACAAATGTAAAGGAAGAGGATCCGGTTGAAACCGCATCAACACCTGTTGCACTCGAACTCACAAAAGAAGCTGAGGAGCTCTCCGCTGATTTCGCTTCTAACAAAGGTAAATTACCGTGGCCGGTACTAAAAGGCGTTATCACCGATGGTTTTGGTCAGCACGAGCACGCTACAATTAAGGGCTTCGTTGTAAATAATAATGGCGTGGATATTTCAACAACTAAAAGTTCGGCTTGTCGTGCCTTGTTTGCAGGTGAGGTAACCGGTGTGGTAAATGTTCCGGGATCTGGTAAGGTGGTTATCATTCGCCATGGCGAATACCTGAGCGTGTATACCAACCTGGAAGACGTAAACGTGAAGCAGGGCGATAAAATAACCATTAAGCAGGGAATTGGCACTGTTGCCTTTAACGATGACGAAAACCGCTCGGTTATGAACCTGCAGATCTGGAAAGGCCAGAAGATCCTGAACCCCGAAGACTGGTTGTATAAATAGCCTTACTTATCCAAAACAATGTTAAGCCACACAAAGCTTAGTGTAATGCTTCTTTAAAATGTTATTTTTGTATCGTTTTGAAGACCCTCTATTTATACCTCGTTAAAAAATACATTCCACCTTTTTTGGGCACCTTGTTCATTGCGGTATTTGTATTTTTCATGGTATTTGTTTTTACCTACATTGATGAAATTGCAGGAAAGGGAATCGATTCCTTAACCTTGGGTAAAATGTTCTTCTTTACCTTCCTTATGTTTATTCCCAGCTCCATGCCCTTAGCAGTATTGTTGTCTTCCATTATGACTTTCGGAAACCTCGGGGAGAATTATGAGCTGGCCGCTATGAAATCTTCAGGACTTTCGCTTTTGCGTATTATGCGTCCGATGCTGGTGTTTATAGTTTTCCTGGCCCTATTTTGTTTTTCATTCAGTAATTATACCATGCCTTACATTCATTTAAAACAATCGTCGTTGCTGTATGATGTGAGAGGCGCAAAACCAACACTTAATATTAAGGAATCCGTTTTTTACAATGGTATAGAAGGTTATAGCATTCGTGTTGGGAAGAAAGATAATGATGGTCAAACTATTCACAATATCCTGATATATGATCACCAGGATAAAAGAGGAAATACCATACAGATGTATGCCGATTCGGGAAAACTTCAAAGCAGTGCCGATAAAAATGCAATGGTAATGACTTTATATAATGGCAATCGTTACCAGCAGATCCTGAATGATAACAGCGATGCCCAAACGCGGCCAATGTTATCCGCTTCATTTCAGAAGCAGATCGTAACCTTTGACCTGAGCGGCCTGCAGATGAAAAGAACAGATGAGGAATTGTTCCGTAACAATGCCGAGATGATGAACGTATCGCAGCTTACTGATTATATCGATACTATTGCCGTGGAGCAAAAGGAAATCAGCACAGATGTAGAACGAAGTTTCAATAACTTTTTTAATACCAAAGCATTGGTTAACTCGCGTAAAAACGATTCGTTGGGAAGATATGATATAGGCATTACTCAATATGTTGAATCTAAAAACAAGGGAGAAAGAACCCAGATCATTGACAATGCCTGGAATACAATTAAGAGCTATACCGCATATCTTGAAGGCAAAGCAAATGAAAAAGAAAACAACGAAAAAGAAAAAGCGAAGTTCGAAGTGAACTGGCACAAAAAATTTACCCTTTCATTTGCCTGCCTGGTATTGTTTTTTGTTGGAGCCCCGCTTGGGGCTATTGTAAGAAAAGGTGGTTTAGGAATGCCGGTTGTTATTTCTGTAATATTGTTTTTAATTTATCACGTTATCAGCATTACCTGCGAAAAAATGGCGTTGGAAGGTAAAATGGAACCTGCTTTGGCTATGTGGCTTGGGCCATTGGTATTTTTGCCTTTCGGAATCTGGCTCTCCTATAAAGCGGCAAGAGATTCGGCAATATTTGAAACTGCGGGCTATGCCAGGATTATTGCAAAAATACTTGTACCTCCTTTCTTACGTAAGAGATTTGCTAAAGACGCGCAAACCAAATAAGGTTGCCTTTCTCCTTTTTCCTTAGTATTTTTGGCCTCCATGCGTATTTTACAAATAAGCAATAAGGCGCCGTATCCACCTAATGATGGAAGTTCTATTGCTATTTATAATGTTGCAAAAGGCTTCATCGCAAATGGTATCGATCTTCACCTGCTTACTGTAAACACAAAAAAACATTTTAAGGAAGATGCACATGTACCCGATGATTTCAAAAAGCAAAGTCATTATGTTTCTGTATACCGCGATACAGATGTAAAACCTGCAGGTGCACTGCTTAACCTGTTCAGCTCCGAATCATTTTTTGTTTCGCGTTTTATTTTCAAAGAGTTTGAAGAAGCGCTTGTGAAAAAGCTGAAGGAAAATACGTTTGATATCATTCATATTGAAGGCTTGTTTATGGCTCCATACATGGCTGTGATAAAAAAATACAGCAAAGCAAAAATAACATTGCGCGCGCATAATGTGGAACATTTGATATGGGATCGCCTCATCAGGAATGAAAAGAGTGCGCTCAAAAAAATGTACCTGGGCCTGCAAAACAAGCGCTTAAAAAAACTCGAGCTCGAAGTTTTAAAAAGTGTTGATGGCATTGTTCCGATTACGGCTTACGATAAAGAATTAATGGAGCAGGCAGGTATCAGAAATAAATATTGCGTTTCCCCTACAGGTATTTTGCTCGATAAATACAAAGTGCAGAACGGGCAGGTGAAAGTGGATACGTTTTTTCATCTTGCCTCTATGGATTGGATGCCCAACCAGGAAGCAGTTGACTGGTTCCTCGATAATGTATGGAATTCTTACTTAAAGGATGCAAAAGGCTTTTCGGTTGAGCTTGCAGGCAGGTTTATGCCGGAAAAATATTTTCAACGTGCAGAAGGAAACCTGAAAGTAACAGGAGCTGTAGATAACAATATTGATTTTTATAATCACAACGAAGTAATGATTGTACCTCTGCAATCAGGTAGTGGAATGCGAATAAAGATTGTAGAAGGTTTGGCGCTCGGGAAAGTAATTGTCTCTACAAGCATTGGTGCGGAAGGAATTCCGGTAACTCATGGCGAAAATATTCTCATTGCCGATTCGCCAAAAGAATTTGCTGAAGCAATAAAGCTCCTCATCGGGAATAAGGAATTAAAAGAAAAACTCTCGCGTAACGCACGGAAATTCATTGAGGAGCAATTCGATAACACAAAAATCATTGCAGAACTAATAGCATTTTATAGAACACTTTAAATAAAATCATCCTGTTGTAGGATGAAATTGATTTTAGATAATTGTGTCCGTTCGAGCGTAGTCGAGAACTGGGATGTAATCGTCTCGACTACGCTCGACGAGATATTTCGGAGGGAATAAATATTCCTGCTTTACCCGACAACATAACATTTTATTAAAACTGATTTTCATCATGTATTGCATAAGCGTATTTGATTGTGTGTAGAAATAGTTTACATTTATGCCGCAAACAAAACAACCTTTATGAGAACAAACAAACCCCTTTTTGCGCTGCTCCTTAGTGTGGCAGCGGCGAGCACATTAACTGCACAAATCAAAGTATTTACCGGTGGTAATGCTACCATAGGAGCAACCAACAGCCCCGTGTATAGCGCCAAACTGCAGATTGCAGGCCCTACCATTTTTACAACCGCAACCGTTACACCCACTTCTTCGGCCTATATCCGCTCCGTGAACGCATACTCAAGCGCGTCACTTCCTGATTATACCTGGGCCGGAGATGCTACAACCGGAATTTTGCATCCAGCTGCCGGAACAATTGGTTTTACTACTGGTGGAACAGAACGTTTCCGGATTTACGGTTACCAGCTATTAAGCAAGTACACCTCTTATGCCGCATCAACCCCCGATTACAGCTGGGACAATGATGCCAACACCGGCATTTACCATCCGGCCCTCGATAATATTGGTTTTGTAGTGGGCGGAAACGAAAAAGTACGTATCAAAAGCACAGGACAAATTCTTAGCTTTTCCGGCGCAAGCCCCGGCACGCCCGACTTTAGCTGGAATGGTGACGACAACACCGGTATGTACAATATTGGTGCAGATATTATTGGCTTTGCCACCGGCAGCTACGAACGCATGAGGATCAATGCTTCCGGTAATATAGTAGTTGGAGCTACTACCGGTGCTGGCGAAAGAGTGGCTGTATATGGCGGTGTAGACCAAACCTGCTTTACCTCTTACGCTACCTACACCACCGACTACGCTTATGCACAGGCTTCGTATGTAAACAGAACCTTAACAAAAGGATTATCCGTTATTTATAATGGAACCGAAAAATTTTGTGTAAGAGGTGATGGTAATGTATACGCAGCAACCGCTTATAACATAAGCGACCGGAATTTAAAAGAGAACATTGAAACCATTCCAACCGCATTAGATAAAGTAGTACAATTAAGAGGTGTATACTTTAATTATAAAGCCGAAGAGCTGCATGCCAATGCAATGGAAGGAACCGTGTTGCCACAGGCCCCGCCCAAAAAACTGGTAGGATTAATTGCGCAGGAAGTAGAAGCCGTTATACCCGAAGCAGTAGAAACTATGGAAACCGGCTACAAAGCAGTGGCCTATCAAAACCTTGTAGGGCTGCTTATTGAAGCCATCAAAGAACAAAACATAAAAATCAGCACACTCGAAAACGACTTAAGCAACTGTTGTCAGCATAGCGGCAGCCGCAGCATCAACAACACTAATTCTACAAATCAACAACCCGAAACATCAGACAACCAAACCCTAAACAGTTCAGCCAACTGGCTTGCACAAAACAAACCCAACCCTTTCAGCAAAGAAACAGTAATTGAATACAGTGTAGTACAAGAGGGCAAAGGCAGCATTTTGATCTTTGATATGAACGGAAAATTATTGAAGACCATTCCGGTGAAGATCCCGGGCAAAGGCAGCGTTACCATAACCGGCAGCGACCTGCAGGCCGGTATGTATTATTACACACTGGTGGTGAACGATGTGGAAGTAGATACGAAGAAGATGATACTAACCCAGTAAAACCTAGGAAATCATGAGCATTTTTTGTAAATTTGATAGAGCACGAATCATCCTGCTCCTCATCATGAGCCTGAGTACTACATATAGTTTTGCGCAGTTGCCTTTCAACAACCCGGTGTTTGATACGGTGTTTGTTGAAACTTTTGATGCAAGGCCTTATGCAAATTCTACTAAATGGTATCCATATTATCCATGGGGACTTGGTAATTTTTTTAGCTGTGATACAGTTTCGGCGGGAACTGGTGTTTGCCCAAGAGTTCAGTACCTGGCCCATGTTGATTCTAACCGATTTGATACTACTAATCGGGTGATTCGGAGTGGGGTTTGCACCTTAATAGCTAAAGACTCTCTTGTTTATGGCCCGCGTAGGGACTATTTCCCTTACCCTTCTACTGAATGTACGAGTTTAGGCCTGGGTCCCAGTTGGGATCCGTACCGATGCATGCATGATTATACTGTTCAATATAAATACAGTAGTGGGGCACTTTTTAGCAGGCAGCAGTTTAAGTACGGTTATTTTGAAATGCGTTTTCGGTTACGCGATTGGGCGGTGTCTTCACATAACGGATACAGCCTTAATTTTTGGATGTTTAATCAAAGTAGTTCGGTTCGCCATAGCGAGCTTGATATTTTTGAAATTGATTGTACCAATGGCAAGTATACCAACAATGTGCATGTAGATGCTGCTTATGATGGAAATGACAGTATTACATACGATGGCTATCATTACTGGGAGGCGCCGCCTCATCCTTTGGCTGAGCCTTTTGTAGGATTATCACAAACAACTGGTATTGGCGGTTGGCATACAGCTACTTGTTTTTGGAGTCCCGATAGCATTACGTTTTCTTATGATGGATTGGAACACCGTGTTGCTGAAAACCCTGATACTAATAAATACCTGATCCCTATGCCCATGATTATCGACCTGGGGCTGGAAGCAACTAATTTCTGTTCAGATATTGATTCCCTGACCAATTTCCCGATTTTGTGGGATATTGATTATATAAAAGTATGGCAACCTAAACTGGCTTGCACTACTCCTCAGAGTTACTGTAATGTAACAGCAAGTACTTTTGACAGCAAACTTTATGAAAACCTTACTATCGGCGGCAGCGGTTGCACCGCCAATTTTAATAACGGGAATGTAAGTGCCCTGGGGACAGAGTATGTGGAATTAAAGGAAGGAGTAGAAATAGGAAACAATATGGAAATGCTTATAGATGTATGGCCATGCTGGGATGGGCAGTTGATACAAATGCCCACAGAACCCTACAACCCACCACCACCTGATTTTTTAAAACGTAAACAACACCCGAGTGAATAAACACACATATATAATATTAATTATTACTGCATGGCTATTGTTGATGAGCAGCAACAGCTCTGCCCAGGCCCCTGCTATTGAATGGCAAAAGATGCTGGGAGGAACAAGCACAGACCAGGGCTACTATGTTGAACAGACAACAGACAGTGGATATGTTGTAGCGGGAAGAGCCCTTTCGATTGATGGAGATGTAATATTTAATCATGATACCGGTACGTTTGATGCCTGGATAATAAAACTATCTAAAGATGGGGTGATCCAATGGCAAAAAACATTAGGAGGTTCACAGGATGATGAAGCACATTGTGTACGGCAAACCAATGATGGCGGGTACATAGTGGCAGGCTTTACTTTTTCTTCAGACGGTGATGTTACACTGAACAAAGGAGCATGTGATTACTGGATAGTGAAACTGGATGCTGCGGGAAACATACAGTGGCAAAAAACATATGGAGGCACTGTTGATGACAGGGCTGTTTCTATTGAACAAACTCATGAGGGAGGATATATAGTTGGCGGAAGATCCAATTCCTATAATGGAGATGTGATCGGGCATCACGGTTCACAATCCAAAAGAGACCTTTGGGTAATTAAGATTGATAACTCTGGAAACCTGCAATGGCAAAATTCATTAGGTGGCTCGGAAAATGATGATTGTACCGCAATTCATCAAACAACAGATGGTGGTTACATTGTTTCCGGCTACACCAAATCCAACGATCATGATGTGAGTGGCTTGCATGGTAATACCTGGCCTGATGCGTGGGTAGTAAAACTGGATAGTCTGGGCAGCATCCAATGGCAAAAAACATTGGGGGGATCAGAAACAGAAGACGCACAGGATATCGTACAATGTGCGAATGGAGAGTATATGTTAGCAGGTTACACAGCTTCTTCAGACGGAGATATTACTTCCATATCAAATGGGAGTAGTGGTTATATATGGGTGGTGAAAATAGATTCAACTGGCAATTTGATTTGGGAAGATACTTATGGTGGAAGCAATGGAAACTGGGCAACATCTATTATCAAAACTGACGACGATTCATTTGTTATTGGGGGAAATACCTGGTCTAATGATGGTGATGTGTCTGGGAATCACGGATTACTTGACTGCTGGGTATTTAAGATTGACTCCATAGGTGTAATTAAATGGAGTAAATCGATGGGAGGAAGTGTAGGTGATGAACTTAATTCTATACAGCAAACTATGGATGGTGGTTTTGTGTTTTGTGGGGAATCAAATTCCAATGATGGAGATGTGTCCGGACTTCATGTTTCCGGTTCTTTAAAAGATATCTGGGTAGTAAAACTAGGCCCCGAAGCGGTTGGTTTGCCCGATGCGCCCTGGCTACAAAGTATGGCTATGTACCCAAATCCCGCTACTGATAAACTATACATCCGCACTGAGAAAAATGAAGAACTGCAAATTAGTTTGAGCGACCTTAATGGTAAGGA